>CAZSMW010000163.1:0-26600 GCA_964607985.1 uncultured Eubacteriales bacterium | reverse complement strand
AAGGCCAGGTAAAGGTTCGGCGAGACGGTCTTGCCGGTCTGGCCGACCTGGTGCTGATGGCCGATCCAGCCCGAGTCGACGGCCGAGCGCGAGGCGCCGACGGCCGACTTGGGGATGACGGCCGATAGCTCCTTGAGCAGGATGAAGTTCTCAGGTCCCTTGAGGCCGCGGCCTCCCGAGACAATGACGTCCGCCTCCGTGACGTCGAGTTCGGCGCTTTCCTCGCGGAGGATTTCCACAACCCGTCCTTTGATCATCCCCTCAGGGATTTCCACAGTTTTCCTGATGACTTCGCCTGCCGTAGCGCCGGCGGTCTCGATCGGGAAGACGTTGGGACGCAGGGTGGCCAGCGCGGGCGAGGACTTGAGCCGGAAGCTGAGGACGGCCTTCCCGGCGAAAATAGGCCGCGTGAACTCAAGCTTCCCGTCCTTCACCGCGAGCTTCGTGCAGTCCGATGCCAGTCCGGCGCCCAGCTTGGCCGCGAGCCTCGGCGCCAGGTCCCTGCCCATGGCCGTCGCGGAGAAAAACACGGCCAAGGGCTTAACCTCGCTTACCAACGAAAAAAGCGCCTGGGTGTGGCCCTGGGCGGAATACGCGTCCAGGGCGGAATTTTCGAGCAGGTACAGCTTCGCCGCTCCGCGCGGAAAGACCTCGCCGGCGATGCCGTGGAGGCCCGTCCCCGCCGCGGCGGCCGCGACCTCGACCCCGAGTTCGGCCCCGCGCCTTTTCGCTTCCGACAGAACTTCGAGCGAGGCCTTTTTGATCTTACCGTCCCGCGTTTCCATAAATACGAGGATCATGGTTCCCCCTCAGATGACCTTGGCCTCTTCGTGGAGGAGTCGGACGAGCTCCCGAGCCGCCTCCGCCGGTTCGCCCTGGAGGATCTTGCCGGCCTGCCTCGGGGCCGGAACGTCGAGACCCATGATCTCGACCGTCGAAACTAGCTCTTCCGCCGTCAGCCCCAGATCCTCGACCGGGACGACCGGAATGATCTTTTTCTTAGCCGACATGATCCCCTTCAGGGTCTCGTATCTCGGCTCATTCAGGCCCTTCTGGGCGCTGACGACGGCCGGGAGGGAGAAGACGACCTTCTCGGTCCCGCCCTCGATCTCGCGATACGCGGTCCCCTCGTTTCCGGAAATCTCGAGCTTGGTCACAACGTTGGCCTGGGGAAGATCCAGAAGCTCGGCGACCATGGACGGCACTTGGGCGTTGTCCGCGCCCATGGATTGCTTGCCGAAGAGGAGGAGGTCGAAGTCGGAGAATTTTTTCGCGGCGGCGGCGATCGTCCGGGCCGTGCGCAGGCCGTCATAACTCTCGGGCGTCACGTCCTTGATGAGAACCGCCTCGTCCGCCCCCATGGCCAGGCACTTTTTCAGGATGACCAGGGATTCTTCCCGGCCCACCGAGAAGACTCGGACCGTCCCGCCCTTGGCCTCGCGGAGGCGCAGGGCCTCCTCGACGGCGAACTCGTCGTAGGGGCTGATGACGAAATTGAGTTCCTCTTCGATGACCGACCTCGTCCCCTGGTCGATCCGGACCTTCGATTCCGTGTCGGGAACGCGTTTGACGAAAACATGAATATTCATGGAGAATCCCTCACCCATCGAAACGCCGGAAAAGGAGCGCCCCGTTCGTCCCCCCAAAGCCGAACGAATTGCTCAGAGCGCAGATGATCTCGGCGGACCGGGCCGCGTTCGGGACATAATCCAAGTCGCAATCCGGGTCCGGGAACTCGTAGTTGATGGTCGGCGTCATGATTTGATGCTTGAGGCAGAGAGCCGTGATGCCGGCTTCGACCCCGCCGGCCGCTCCAAGGAGGTGTCCCATCATTGATTTCGTGGAACTGACGCCGATCTTCATGGCGTGCTCCCCGAAGACCTTTTTGATCGCCATGGTCTCCGTCTTATCGTTGAAGGGTGTCGATGTCCCGTGGGCGTTGATGTAGCCGACGTCCTCGGGCCGGACGTCCGCGTCGGCCAGAGCCCGGAGCATGACCCGGATGGCGCCGTCCCCGTCCGGGGCGGGCGCGGTGACGTGGTAGGCATCGCTCGTCATCCCGTAGCCGGACACTTCGGCGTAGATCCGCGCCCCCCGGGCCAGGGCGTGATCAAGGTCTTCGAGAAGGACGATGCCCGCCCCTTCGCCCATGACGAAACCGTCGCGCCGGGCGTCGAAGGGACGCGAGGCCTTCGCCGGCTCGTCGTTCCGCTCGGACAGGGCCTTCAGGGCGCAGAATCCGGCCATTCCCAAAGGCGTGATCGGGGCCTCTGCCCCGCCGGCAAACATGATGTCGGCTTCCCCCCGGGCGATCATCCGGAACGAGTCGCCGATGGCGTGTGTTCCGGTGCTGCAGGCCGTGACCGTGGCCGTGTTCGGCCCCTTGGCCCTGTATTTGATGGAGATCTGGCCGGCCGCTTCATTGATGATGGTCTGGATGAGGAAGAACGGCGAGACCCGGTCCGGTCCTTTTTCGAGCAGGACCTTGTGCGTTTCCTCGAGGGAGCCGATCCCGCCGATACCCGAGCCGACGCAGACGCCGGTCCGGTCCCCCTCGAGCGCGGCCGGGGCGATGCCCGAATCCTCGACGGCCAGCTGGGCCGCGACGATCGCGTATTGGATGAAGAGGTCCATCTTGCGGACCTCTTTTTTCTCGATGAAAGGGAGGGGATCGAAACCCTTGATCTCGCCTGCGAACCTTGTCGCAAACCGGGAGATATCGAACCGGGTGACCGGGCCGATGCCGCTCTCTCCGCGCAGGAGAGCCTCCCAGTTCTTATGGGTGCCGACGCCCAGCGGAGTGACCAGGCCGATCCCGGTGATCACGACCCGCCGCCCAAAACTTAGGGACTTGTTCGCTCGTTGAACGGTCATTCGTAAGGAAAACGGAGGCTTATTTCGAGACGTGCCCCACGATATAGTCCATAGCCTTGCCCACGGTGGTGAGCTTTTCTGCTTCTTCGTCAGGAATGTCCAGGCCGAACTCATCCTCCAGGGCCATGACGAGCTCGACCGTATCCAAGGAATCCGCCCCCAGGTCGTCGATGAAGGACGCGCCCTCGGTCACCTGATCTTCGCCGATGCTCAGCTTGTCCGCGACTATGGCTCTGACTTTCTTGAACAGATCGTCTCTTTCCATCGTTTTCTCCTCTTATAAGATTTACATATACATTCCGCCATTGACGTTGATCACCTGGCCCGTGATGTAGGCGGCTTCCTCCGAGAGCAGGAATTTTACCGCAAAAGCGACCTCGTTGGGAAGCCCGAACCTTTTCAAGGGGATGCTGGCCATGAAGGCCTGCTTGATCTCCTCGGGAAGTTTGTCCGTCATGGCGGTGGCGATGTAGCCCGGGGCGACGCAGTTGACGGTGATCCCCCGGGACGCGACCTCCCGCGCCAGGGCCCTGGAAAAGCCCATGACGCCCGCCTTGGAGGCGGCATAGTTGGCCTGGCCGGGGTTGCCGACGAGGCCGACGACGGAGGCGATGTTGACGATCCGGCCGCAGCGGCCGGCAACCATGGACTTGATGACGGCTTTGGAGAAATTCCAGCAGCCTTTGAGATTGACGCTGATGACGGCGTCCCACTCCTCTTCCTTCATCCGGAGGAGGAGGTTGTCGCGGGTGATGCCGGCGTTGTTGACGAGGTGGTCGATCCTCCCGTAATCCCGGAGGACGGCCTCGACGACGCGGGTCGCGTCCTCCAGGCGGGCGACGTCGGCTTCGTGGCAGGCGGCCTTCCCACCGGACTCCCTGATGCGCCCGGCGACCGCCTCGAGCTTGTCCTTCTGGATGTCGACCAGGATGACCCGGGCCCCTTCCCGGGCGAGCTCCATGGCGATCGTCTCGCCGATCCCCTGGGAGGCGCCCGTGACGATGGAGACCCGGCCTTCGAAGAGCATTATCCGTTCACCTCCGGGAGCGCGTGGACGAACCGGACCATTTCGGCCTGGATCCTGTCCTGGATGTGGTTCATGACGAATTCCCGGCTCATCCTCACGGCGTTCTTGACGGCCCGGACGTTGGAGCGGCCGTGGCCGATGATGCAGACGCCGTTTAAGCCCAGCAGGTGGGCCCCGCCGTATTCCGAGTAATCGACCTTCTTGTAGATCTTCTTGAGGTTCCTCTTCATCAGGAGCAGGCCGATCTTGGCGAAGAAGTTCTTCATGACCTCGTTGCGGACCATGGAGAACAAGTTTTCGACGACGCCCTCGGAGACCTTCAGGGCGACGTTGCCCGTAAAGCCGTCGCTGACGATGACGTCGGCCTTGCCGGAGTAGATGTCCTTGCCTTCCATGTTCCCGACGAAGTTGAGGGGCGAATCCTGGAGCAGGCCGAAGGCCTCCTTGGTCAGGTCGTTCCCCTTGCCCTTCTCCTCGCCGATGCTCATCAGGCCGATGCGCGGTTCGGCGATCCCCATGGCCGTCTCCATGAAGATCTTGCCCATGACCGCGAACTGGACGAGGTGATGGGCCTGGCAATTGGCGTTGGCCCCGACGTCGATGAGGAGCGTCAGGCCGTTCAGGTTGGGCAGGAGGAGGGCCAGGGCGGGTTTGTCCACCCCCTTCAGGGCGCCGAGGGTCTTCTTGGAGATGTAGACCACGGCCGCCGTGTTCCCCATCGAGACAAAGGCGGAGGCGCCGCCGTCCTTGACGAGCTGGGTCCCGACGCGGATGGAGGACTGCTGTTTCTTCCGGATGGATAGGATCCCGTCGCCCATGCCGATGGCTTCGGGGGCGTCGAGGATGGTGACGCGGTCACTCGGAGCGCCGAGCTTGGCCAGCTCCTTCTTGATGATATTCTCGTTGCCGGCCAGGACGACATCGACATCGTATTCCTCGGCGGCTCGGACGGCTCCCTCCACGGGGACCCTGGGGCCGAAATCACCCCCCATCGCGTCAACGACGATCTTCATTTAGTGGTCCGATATCAGGCTTTGACGCCCTCGATGACCTGCCGGCCCTTATAGAAGCCGCACTCGGGGCAAGCCCGGTGGGGAAGCTTTGGGTTGCCGCAGTTCGAGCAGACGGCGAAGGTGGGCAAGGTCAGAAAGTCGTGGGCCCTTCTGTTGCCTTTTCTCGAGGGTGTATGGCGTCTTTTTGGATTTGGCATATTAACTCTTGTCTTTCACCAGGAATTAAAATTTTTCGAACCTGGGGTCTGATTCCCTGACCAGGCACGAGCACCTGCCGTCACGGATGAGCTCGCCGCAGACGGCGCAGATCCCCTCGCAAGCCCGCGAGCAGAGGGGCTTCGGGGGGAAGGTCAGGTTCAACTGCTCCAGGATGACCGCCCGAAGGTCGATATTGCGGTCGGAATAGTGCATCCGGTCCAGATCCTCTTCGCACAGCTCCTCCTTGATCTCCGCCATTTCCTCGGGCATGTAGACAAGGTCGAGCTTGGAATCTATGGGGAACTCGAACGGCGTCAGGCAACGGCCGCAGACGAAGCTCAGCCGGGCCGAGATACTGCCTTTGATCCAGACCTCCTCACCGACACTCCGGACCAGGACGTCGGCGTGCACCGGTTCGAGGAAAACGGCCTCCTCCTCGACGAGGTCGGCGCTCGGGAAATCGAAGTCCATGGAGACGTGGAGTCCCTCTTTCGGCAAACGATCGATGTGGATAAGCATAGGTAACCTATTCGGGTCAATTTATTATACCAACTGGAGGGGGTTTGTCAATAAAATGAGAGGGTCCGGGGGAGTGAGGGCGGCTTCAAGCCGCTTAAAGTCAGATGTTAAACTATTTAATGCGTTTGTATTAGCTTGTCCAGTTCTTTTTCTGTATAATGACAACGATGTTTGACGGTTATAATACCCGTTTCGACTATAAGGGGGCTAATTTCCTGGTTCAGACGCAGGACAAGGGCCTGGGCGCCCGCTACGTGGAGTCCCTCATCTACAAGTCAGGGAAGCTCCTGACCTCCAAGAAGACCTTCTACACATCTTTCCTCAGCAGCCCGAACATCAAGAAGATGATCAGCGGGATGATGGAAGACCAGCACAAGACGATCCTCCAGGAGATCGCGGACGGGAAGTTCGACCGCTTCCTCGATGAGGGCGAAGGGTCGAAATGACCCCGCCCGCGGGGACGGCCGGGCATGGATGACAAAAGACTCTTCCTTGTCGACGGCAATTCCCTTCTTTATCGGTCCTACTACGCCATCCAGCGGCTCTCCAATTCCGCCGGTTTCCCGACCAATGCCATCTACGGGTTCGTCATCTCCCTCAAAAAGCTCATCGAGGCCGAGAAACCGGACTACCTTGGGATCGTCTTCGACACCAAGGGCCCGACGGTCCGTCACCAGCTTTTCAAAGACTACAAGGCCCAGAGGAAACCCATGCCCGAGGACCTTGTCGTCCAGGTCCCCGTCCTAAAGAAGCTTATCGCAGCCCTCCGGATCCCCCTCTATGAATCGGAAAGCTATGAGGCGGACGACGTTCTGGCCAGCCTGGCCAGGATCGCCTCCGGCCACAAAATCCGGTCGGTCATCGTCACCACGGACAAGGACCTCCTCCAGGTCATCGACGGGATGACCTCCGTCTACAACCCGGCCAAGGAGATTATGATCGACAAGGCGGCGGTGAAGGGTTTTTTTGGAGCCGAGGCCTCCCAGGTCGCCGATGTCCTCTCCCTCTGGGGCGATCCCTCCGACAACATCCCCGGCGTACCGGGGATAGGGGACAAAACCGCCAAATCGCTCGTCGAAGAGTTCGGCTCCCTGGAGAATCTCCTCGAGAACCTGGGCCGGGTGAAGAACCCCCGGGTCCGGGAAAAGATCGAACAGAACCGGGAGATGCTCGAGATGAGCCGGAAGCTCGTCGCCATAGAAAAGGGCCTGGACCTAAAGTTCGACCTCGAGGAGTTCACCCTCTCGGAGCCCGACGCAGGGGAAGCCGCGAAGATCTTCCAGGAGCTCGAATTCACCTCGCTCCTGGGCGCGTTCGTGAAACCCAAGGCGGCCGGACCTAAGAACTATAAGGTGATCCTTGATGAAAGAGATCTCCGGACGCTGGTTGCGGCCCTGAAAAAGGCCGGGCGCTTCGCCCTGGATACCGAGACCGACAGTCCATTCCCGACGAAGGCCCGGCTTGTAGGAATGTCCTTTGCCATGAAACCGGGAGAGGCCTATTACCTGCCTCTCCGGCATGACTATCTGGGCGCCCCGCCCCAGGTCCCTGTCGGGCGCGCTCTCGATATCCTCAGGCCCGTCCTCGGGGACCCGGCGGTCCTTAAGATCGGCCAGAACATCAAGTACGACCTGATCGTCCTGGCGCGGGAAGGCGTCGAACTCGATGGCATAGATGTCGACACCATGGTCCTTTCCTACCTTCTCGAACCCAACTGGGGGAAGCACGGCTTGGAGAAGATCGCCCTTCATTACCTCGGGACGACCAAGGCGCCCTACGCAAGCGTCGTCGGCAAGGGCAAGAAACAGGTGACCATGGACCGGGTGGACATCGGGCAGGCCGCCCCCTACGCCTGTCTGGACGCCGACCTGACCTTCGAGCTCGGGACGGTCCTCCGGGAAAAGGTCCGCGAGAGGAAGCTCGACCGCCTATACGGAGATATCGAGCGGCCTCTGATCGAGCTCTTGGCCAGGATGGAGATCTGGGGTGTCAAGGTCGACACGCGGGCCCTGAAAGATCTGTCGGACGGCTTCGGAACGGACCTCCGCCGCCTCGAAAAGATGATCTACGAGCTGGCCGGCCAAGAGTTCAATATCAACTCGCCCCAGCAGCTCTCCTCCATCCTTTTCACCAAGCTGAACCTTCCGGCCACGAAGAAAACAAAGGTCAACCGGAGCTTTTCGACCTCGATCGACATCCTCCAGGAGCTGGCCCCGTTGCATCCCCTCGCCCAATACATCTTGGAATATAGACAAGCGGCGAAGCTCAAGTCCACCTACGCGGACGCCCTGCCGCTCCTGATCGATCCCGCGACCGGCCGGATCCACACCTCGTACAATCAGACGGTCGCCTCCACGGGACGGCTATCCTCGAGCGACCCCAATCTCCAGAACATCCCGGCCCGTGGCGAGCTCGGCAAGCGCTTTCGGCAGGCCTTCATCCCGGAAGGCGAAGACGTTTTTCTCGCGGCCGACTACTCTCAGATCGAGCTGCGGATCCTGGCCCATCTGTCCGGCGATCCCGCCCTGGTCGAAACCTTTAGCGAGGACCGGGACATCCACGAAGAAACCGCGGCCCGGGTCTTCGGGGAGGGCGCGAACCTTTTCAAGGACGAGATGAGGCGGCGGGCCAAGATCATCAATTTCTCGATCATCTACGGCACGTCGGCGTTCTCGCTGGCCAAGGAGCTGGGGACGTCCACCGGAGAGGCGCAGAAGTTCATCGACCGGTACTACGAAAAATATCCGAAGGTCAAGGAATTCCTGGAAAAGATGGTCGAAGACACTCGCGAAAAGGGCTATTCCGAGACGATCATGGGACGCACCCGTCAGGTGCCCGAGCTTAGGCAGACGGACAAGATCATCCAGCAGGCGGGGCGCCGCATCGCTCTCAACAACCCTATCCAAGGCTCGGCCGCCGACATCATGAAGAAGGCGATGCTCGACGTCTGGGAGGGAATGAAAAAACACAAGCTCCGGTCCAAGATGATCCTCCAGGTCCATGACGAGCTCGTCTTCGAAGTGCCGGAGAACGAGCGGGAGAACATGGAAGAGCTCGTCCGCGACAGGCTGGAGAACGTCTGCGCCCTCCGGGTCCCCCTCAAGGTCCACCTGGGCTGGGGCAAGAGTTGGGCCGACGCGAAATAAACGCTGCATCCTGAAAGTTTCGGCGCGAATCAGCGGCCGCCGAACTAACGCCAACGGAAACAGGTAACACGGTGGCCGTTGGCCATTTCCACCCAGTCGCAGCGGCTCATTTCCCGGGAGGTCGATTGTTTTCTTATTGGATTGGAAGGAGTAAATCAAAACTCTGGGAGAACGGCAAAAACAACAAAATAGACTTTTATTTTTTGCTGTGCTATAAGCGGCGTGAACCCGGATGACAGCGGAAAATGAAAGGATTTCGCTCCGGGCGGAGGCTGCGGACATGATGCAAGAACCGGACCTGAAAATGTTCCTTTTCTTCTCGGAGCTCCAGGGCCGGGCCGTCATCGACTCCGAAGGACGGACCGTCGGAAAACTGGCTGATTTAAAAGTCCGCCTAGGAGAACTCTTCCCGCGGGTCACGACCCTCATCGTCAAGAAGCGTCGCGGGAAGAAGCTCGCCGCCCTCAACTGGAACGACGTCGAGAGCCTAAACGGAAGCCTCGTCAGCCTGAAGCCCGGCGCCGAAAGCCGCTTCACCCCGCTTGAGGTCGGGAACGAGGAGATCCTCCTTCGCGAGGACCTCTTGGATAAGCAGGTCGTCGACACGTTCGGGGCCAAGATCGAACGCGTCAACGACGTCCACCTGCTCATCGTCAGCCGGGACCTCAGGATCGTCCACGTCGACTTCGGCGTCCGAGGCATCCTCAGGAGGCTCGGCTGGCTCAGGACGATCGACCGCTTCACGAACTGGCTCTTCGCCTACAGCCTCCCGGACAAGATCATCTCCTGGAAGTACGTCCAACCCCTGGCCAGCGACCCCAAGAAGAATCTGAAGCTCAACGTCACGACCCGCAAGCTCCAGGAGCTCCACCCTTCGGACATCGCCGACATCATCGAGGAACTGGACAAGGCCAACCGGTCGTCCGTGTTCAAGATGCTGGATCTGGAAACGGCCGCCGATACCCTCCAGGAGGTGGACCCAAAGCTCCATCTCTCCCTGCTCGAGACGACCCCCGAGGAAATGATCTCGGACATCCTGGAGGAGATGGAGCCCGACGAGGCCACGGACATCCTGGCCGACCTGCCCGAAGAAAAAAAACAGCGCCTTATCCGAACAATGGAGAAGCCTTATAGACAGACGGTCGAGGAGCTCCTGAAATTCGAGGAGGGGACGGCCGGCAGCATCATGACCAAGGATTTCATCGCCCTGCGGCGTGACACCACGATCGGGGCCGCCGTCGAGGAGTTCAAGAAAACGACCCACCCTCTGGAAACCGTGGCTTACCTCTACATCACGGATGAAGAACAGCACCCCCTGGGGGTCATCACCCTCCGTCACCTGCTCCTCTGCGACAGGCAGGAGGTCCTGGGGAAACTCATGAACCCCCATCTGATCAAGGTCGACTGCGATGACGACCTGGAGACCGTGGCCGAGCTGTTCGCGAAGTATAAGTTCATCGAACTTCCCGTAGTCGATAAGGAGAACACCCTCCAGGGGATCATCACTCTGCAGGACATCGTGAAGGCCAACCCCGAGGAGCTGTGAAGGAGAGAGGCGCGCGATGAAGGGATTCGATTTGAGGCGCCGTTGGAAAGGGTTCCTCCTTTTCATGGCCGTGGCGGGACCGGGGATCATCACCTCCAACGTCGACAACGACGCCGGCGGCATCGCCACCTACTCCATGGCCGGCTCGCACTTCGGCTACAACCTCCTCTGGTCGCTCATCCCCATCATGGTCGCCCTGGTCATTATCCAGGAAATGAGCGCCCGCATGGGGGTCGTAACGGGCAAGGGGTTGTCGGACCTTATCCGGGAGCGGTTCGGGGTCAAGGTCACGGTTTACGTCCTCATGGGGGTCGTCCTGACCAATTTCGGCAACGTCATCGCCGAATTCGCCGGAATCGCCTCCAGCCTGGAGATCTTTCACGTTTCAAAGTATGTGTCCGTTCCGATAGGCGCGATCCTGGTCTGGCTTCTCGTGGTCAAAGGGACATACAGATCCGTGGAAAAAATCTTCCTCTACGCCTGCTTGTTCTACATCACCTACATCGTTTCCGGGTTCCTGTCCCGTCCGGATTGGGGGGAGATCGGGAAGAGCCTGGTCCGGCCGGAGTTCGACTTCTCTTCGGGTCGGCTGGGGATGATCATCGGCCTCGTCGGAACGACGATCGCGCCCTGGATGCAGTTCTACCTCCAGGCCTCGATCGTCGAGAAGAACGTCATGACCAAGGACTACAAGAGCTCCCGCCTGGACGTCATCTTCGGGAGCATCGTCGTGACCGTCGTCGCCGGGTTCATCATCCTGACCTGCGCGGCGACCTTGTTCAAGGCCGGGATCCGGGTGGAGACGGCCGCCGACGCGGCCCTGGCCCTCAAGCCGCTGGCCGGGAAGTACTGCTCGGCCCTCTTTGCCTTCGGCCTCCTCAACGCCTCGCTCTTCGCAGCTTCGATCCTTCCCCTATCCACAGCCTTCCTAGTCTGTGAGGGATTGGGTTGGGAGAACGGGGTGAACAAAAAATTCTCCGAGGCGCCGCAATTCTACGGACTCTACTCCCTCCTCATCTTCCTCGGCGCCGGGATCATCCTCCTCCCTAAAATCCCCCTGTTCTCGGTCATGTATATCTCCCAGATCGTCAACGGGGTCGTCCTGCCGGTCATCCTCGTCTTCATGCTCCTGCTCATCAATAATAAAAAACTCATGGGCGAATACGCCAACAAGCGGATCTACAACATCATCTCCTGGGCCACCGTCGCCGTCCTGACCGTGCTCACCGTCGCGTATGTCGTGAGCCTCGTTACCTGACCTTCCCATTCCCGGCTTCATTCCCCGCGCTTCTTAGGCCGTTTTTTGCGACCATTGACGACCATGCGGAGATCAGCCTGAGACAAGCGTCCGACGAGGGTAGCCGCAGGTCTCCGATGGCCCAAGGCTCCGAGGATGGGTTTCCTCTGCACATCACGGCCATGAAAGCCGCATCATCCGTCTTCCCCATTCTCGAAAGCATGCCATACCTCTACCCCCTGTCCGGTTTTTGGGGAGTAGCTCAGTGATTGAAAATAACTTTAAGAAAAACGCCCGGAAATGTGCTAACGTCCTATCTTTCATGACCGATCAAAAGAAACGGTTCAGGCTCGTTTTCTTCGGCGTCGTCTTCTGTACCCTGGGCTTCTTGCCTTTTCTTTTGCGCGTCAGGCGACCGGAGATCCTGTCTTTAGGGACGATTTCCTTCGCTATCGGCTGTATCGCGGCCCTTCTGTCCGGACTCCTTGTCCTGGCGTGCATGAAGGCGGGGCCGGACCTGAATCGCTTGACACCGACCCGGCTTGACGCGGCCTTCGCCGCGACGGTCGCCGTCTCGCTCGTGTCATTCCTGGTTTCGGCGAAACAGCCGTCGAACGTGTTTCAACCCCTTCTCCTGTTCACGGGGCTCCTCTTATACCTTCTCGTCCGCGTTGCGCGGCGGCGATCCCTTCAGCCGCGCCGGAAGACAGTCGTTCGGCTCCTCTCCGGTGTGACCGTGATCGCGGCCGTCCAAGGGCTGGCTCAATTCGCCGCGGGACTTGAAATGAAGGGCGTCTTCTTCAACGTCAACCATTTCGCCATGTTCTTGGCAACGGTCCTTCCTTTATCCCTGGGGCTTCTGTGGGAGGAAGAAAAGCCGTATGCCCGGATCCTGTCAGTTGCGGCGTCCGGGCTGATATTGACGGCCATCGCGCTCTCCCGTTGCCGGACATCCTACACAGGCTTGATCCTCGCGCTTGGTCTCATGCTCTTCGTTCATCATCCGCGCCTCGTGAGACGGCCCGGCCGTCCCGGCGCGGGGGCAGCAGCCCGGGCCGTCTTAGCCGTCGGAACGGTCGCAGTCCTGGTCACTGCCGGGCTCGGTCTGTCCTTTAAACAATTGTCGGCGACCGGCCGCCTCCTCATCTGGAGGGTCGCCTCCCGGATGGTTCTCGACCGTCCGCTCGGGGGCGTGGGCTTCTCGAACTTCCCTGCGTTCTACAACCTTGCCCAGGGCCATTTCTTCGCCGCCGGGAAGGGAACGGCCCCGGAACGACTCTCGGCGGCCCCCGGCCTTTACGCTTTCAACGATTACCTCGAAACCGCGGTGGAACTGGGGATCGTCGGGCTTATCGCCTTCGGGTTCTTCTGGGGTTTGACGCTCGCCCGAGTCATCAAGATATCTCGGCGTCATTTCCGCGGACGCATCGAGATCGCGGATCCCTTGACTTCTGTTTCGACTTCAGGCCAGCCGCCACCACCCGGGGCCGATGCCCTGACTCTGGGCGCGGCCGGCTCGGTCCTGGCATTTTTGATCATGGCGTTCTTCTATTATCCCAGCCGGATCTTTCCCGTCTTCCTTCTCTTCACAGCGCTCTTAGCTTGGATCGCCGGGGAGGGAAGCGGGTCGGACCGGCCGCTTCGACCGAGCCGCCCTGCAGGCAGGCTTCAAGCGATCGGGATGATCCGCGTGGCCCTCGCGTCGTTCGCGGTCGCCGCTTTTCTGGGCTCGATCCTTCTTCTTCCCACGCTCCACCGGCAGTTCTTGTCCGAACGCGAGTGGTCCCGGGCCCGGTCGCTGTCCCGGGAGGGCCGGGTCCTCGATGCCGTCAATCTTTGTCGGCGCGCATATCCGAGCTTGAAATCTAACGAAAATTTTCTGATATTCTACGGCGGGCTCCTCACCGTGTTGGGAAGGGATGACGAAGCCGTCGTCGTCTTCGAAAGGGGGACCTCAGCCTGCCCGAACCCGTATCTTCTCGAAAAGCTCGCCGCGGCCCGGATGAAACGAGGGGACCTCGATACCGCCCTCGCCGACGCCCGATCGGCCGAATCGATCCTCCCTTGGAGGTTGACTTCGAAATCCCTCTTGTCCGAGATCTACGAGAAGAAGGGAGATCCCGTGAATGCCGCCCGATTTACCCGGATGGTCCTCGAGACGCCGATGAAGGTCCGGACGCCGGAGGGGGAGTCCCTGAAAGCCGGGGCCCTGGACCGATGGACGCGATTCGAGAAAAACGTCCGTGAACGCGAAGGGGCCTGGATCGAAACCGTCTTTCTTCTCCCCGCCGTCTATCGCCTCGACGCGCTCGACGCCCTCGCGTTAGCCGGTTCCCGGGCCGCGCGCTACGTTGACGCGATCCGTGCGGCCGGTCCCGAAGAACGGACCTGCCTGGCATTCCTCTTGGCCAATATGCCGGAACAAGACCTGCGATCCATCGAGCCCGGAGATATCGTTGAAAACGCGCGCTTCGCCCTAAAGGCACGCCGAACCGTCCCAGTCGCGGCGGACGTTCCAGAAGACATCTTTCTGGAATACGTCCTGCCTTACCTAGCGGCCGACGAATCCTTCGAAAAGTGGCGCCCGGGTTTCTACGACAGGTTTTTCGCGGCCGCTCTTACGAGCCCGACGATCGAGGAGGCCGTTATGCGTCTCAACCGGGACGTATTCGTCGGCTTTCAGCTGCCTTTCGAGGATAATAAGACCAGGCACCCTTTGCCCGGCCCGCTCGCCTCCGTAAAGAAGGGCGTGGTCTCGTGCGCGGAAGCGTCGCTCCTCGTCGTCGACGCCTGCCGGTCCGTCGGCATCCCGGCCCGGATGGTCTTCCTGCCGCGTTGGCCTTGGGCCCGGGGCGGCCATGCTTGGGTGGAGGTCTTTGACTCTGGAAGGTGGCGGCACATTTCTGTCTACGATCCGGCGTTTCTGGACCGCACCTGGATCACGGTTTCGCTCGCCAAGCTTATCCCCTCCAAGCCCGAGCACCGCATTTACGCCGTCAGGTTCCGCAGGACGGCCCACCGCTTCGCTTACGGGCCTGAAGGACCTCTAGTGGATATCACGGGAAGTTACGTTAAATGAGGAAAGCGGCCTATCCTCTTTATTGGCTCGGCTGGGTGCTGACCTTGATTTCCGCGCCCGACCGGGCGATCGTCCTGGCCGGTAGAGTGCCCCTCCTGATTCCGGGTTTGAGCCTCCCGGCGGGCGGCTTTTTTCTCATCGCACCGGTCGCGGGTTTTCTGCTTTACGCCTGGTCGTCGTCCGCCGTCGGCCGCCATAATGCCCGAACCGAAAGGATTCCGATGGCTGGGGGTTCCGGAGTCTGGCTTCAGACTTCGCTTTCCGCGGCGCTTCTCCTTAACGCCTTCGTTTGCCTCCGGATGCACGAGTCCGCGCTTTCCTATCTGACGGGAATCGCGGCTATCCTGGGGACCGCGGTCGTTTTTCTTTTTCGGCGCCGCTTGTACGTACCCCGGCCCCGGTTTTGGGCCCGAAAGGCGGTCGGCGCTGCCATGGCTGGGGCCCTTATCGCCGTGGACGTCCTGCTGGTCCTTGTTTTCATCCCATGGTCTCTCAAGGGGAGCCTCCCTGCGGGTTGGAACCTCTCTCCGGCTGGAAGACCTCTGCGATCGTTGCTCTACGCTGACCTGGTCGGCTTCCGTCCGGAAGACGCGACGCGGAGTCCGGGCAAGGGTAGCCACCAAGGGCTGGACCTTCGGGGCGTCCACCTAGAAGGAGCCGTTTTGCGCCGGGCCGACCTGAGTCGCGCCGATCTCAGAAGCACCATCCTCAAGCGCGCCAGGATGGAGGGGATCAATCTCTCGGGTGCGGATCTCAGGCAGGCCGGACTCGCCCAAGCCCGGATAAGTTTCGCTGATCTCCGGAGCGTCGATTTTTCCGGGGCCGACATGGAAGGGTGTTACCTGATGGGCGCAAACCTGCGGGGGGCCTCCCTAAGGAGAGCCCGCCTGCCTGGCTTAAGTCTGCTTTATGTTGACGCCGAAGGCGCGGACTTTTCCGGAAGCGACCTCACGGGCGCCCTCCTCTTCGGCGCGGACCTCAGGAACGCCCGGCTCGAAGGAGCCATCATTAAGAACAGCCGGCTCACCCGGGCCGTTTTCGCGGGGGCCGACCTCAGGGGAGCCGATCTTCAAGGAGCGAATTTCCTCCAGGCAGACCTCCGCGGGGCGTCCTTCGAAGGAGCCAACCTGGTCGATGCCGCCGACCTTACGTCCGACCAGCTTCTCACGGTGAAAACTCTTTACGGGGCAAGGATGGGGCCGGCCCTCTTGAAACAGGTTCAAGAAAGGGGCCCCTCTCTTCTGGAAAAACCCTCGCCCGGGAAGATATGCTATAATGGATATCCATAATTGAGGCGAGAACGAACATGCCTATTCATGAGTATAAATGCAAGAAATGCGGGGCCCGAACCGAAGCCCTGCAAAAGTTCAGGGACAAGCCTCTCCTGGAGTGCCGGAAGTGCGGAGGCTCTCTCGAGAAGCTGATATCATCGCCGGCCATCCAATTCAAAGGCTCTGGCTTCTACATCACAGACTACGCCCCGAAGAACACTCCGGCCAAGGAAGATACGCCCAAGGAAAAACCCGAAAAAATCAAGGAAACGCCGGTTAAGGATACTCCCCCCGCTACAAGTACATAAAGATCGATCCACAGCCGAAAAGCCGGCTCACGTATCCGTGCTGATTGACTCAGCCGGCCAGATAAAGAATTTTGGTTCTCTTCCATTCTTTATCGGAGCCGAGAGCAAAGCCCTTCTCCATGCCCTCCTCTTAACATCACGGCCATCGACGGACTTACCTCGCTTTTCTAGCCTGTCCAGCTCTTGTATGTTAAAATACCGATGATGAAAATCGTGGTCCGGATGCCCAACTGGATCGGGGACGCCGTCATGGCCCTGCCGGTCCTAGATGCTCTCCGGTCCAACTTCCCCCAGGCTGAGCTATGGGCCGCCGCGAGGGAATGGGTTGGAGACCTCTTCTCCCCCGAACACGGGATCAAGGGGCTCGTTCCACTCCCCCAGGTTCGCGATCTAAAGAGCCTGCGCCAAGCAAGCTCGCTGCTCAGGAAACACGGGTTTGATACAGGTCTCCTGTTGACCAACTCCTTTTCATCGGCCCTCGTCTTCCTCCTGGCCGGAATCCCGGAGCGCTGGGGATACGCCCGGGATGGGCGGGGTTTTCTCCTGTCGCGGAGCGTCACTTTGAAGAATGGAGACCCGCCCCGCCATCAGACGGACACCTACAAGGACCTTCTCGCAGGCTTGGGGATCGAGATCTCATCTTGTACGGTCGATCTGCATCTCACCGAAGAAGAAAAGACCGCCGCCGGAAAAGCCATGACTGAAGCCGGGCGCGATCCGGCCCGCCCTCTTGTCATTCTCAATCCAGGGGCCGCCTACGGCCCGGCCAAAAGGTGGCCGGCCGAGAGATTCGCCAATCTCGCCCGCCTGTTTCAAGCGAGAAAGAACGCCGAAATCCTCCTCGTCGGCGCGGCCGGCGAAACCGATATCGCCGCGGCCATCGCTTCCGGCCTGGAGAGGAAGCCGCTCGACTTTACGGGGAAGACAAGCCTGCGCCAACTCATGGGCCTCATCAGTCTGGGCCGCGTTTTCGTGACCAACGACACCGGCCCCATGCATATCGCCGATGCTCTCGGCGTTCCCGTTGTCGCCATCTTCGGCCCGACCGACCCGAAGGCGAGCGGACCCTCCCGGCGGCCTTCGGTGGTCCTAAAAACGGCCGTCCCTTGCTGGCCCTGCACCTACCGGTCCTGCCCTTACGACCATCGGTGCATGAACGGGATAGGGCCCGAGGAGGTCTTCGAAGCGGGCCGGAGTTTCCTATGAAAAAACGCCGGGCGGTCTTTCTGGACCGGGACGGGACAATCAACGAGGACGTCGGTTATCCAGGGAGCTACGACCAGGTCCGCATCTATCCCTACAGTTTCGAGGCGGTTCGGAGGATCAACGAAGCCGGCTTCGCGGCTGTCGTCATCACCAACCAGTCCGGGGTCGGCCGGGGCTTCTTCACGGAGAATGACCTCCGCGTCATCCACGAGAAGATGACAATGGCTTTTCAGGCCGAGAACGCGCGTCTGGACGGCATCTTTTATTGCCCCCATTTTATCTCTTCGGCCTCGCCTGAGTACGATGTCGACTGCGCTTGCCGCAAGCCGTTTCCGGGCATGGCGTTGAAGGCCCGGGAAGCCTTCGACCTCGACCTCGAGGGTTCCTACATGATCGGCGACAAGGTCGAGGACATCCGATTCGGGCTGAATATCGGGGCGACGCCCGTATTGGTCCTCACGGGGTACGGCCCCGGCTCCCTCGCCAAGCTCAAGAGCGAAGGCATCGAGCCTGCCTACATTGCCCCTGACGTCCTGGACGCCGTAGGCTGGATCCTCCGTCGCGAGAAGGCGCGCCAAGAGGAGGACAACGTCCGTGATCCGCTTTGACGACCTCCTCGAGAAGGTTTCGCCCCGCCTCGGTGAAAAGGACACGGTTGTCCTTCAGAAAGCCTACGTCTTTGCGGCCCGGGCTCATAAAGGGCAGGTCCGACGCTCCGGAGAGCCCTATCTAAGCCACCCCCTCGAGGTCACCGCCATGCTGGCCGACATGAACCTCGACAAAACCACCCTCGTCGCCGGCCTCCTCCACGACGTCCTCGAGGACACGGACGTGACCGCGATCGAGATCAAAGAGGCCTTCGGCAAGGAGGTCGCGGCCCTGGTCGAAGGCGTGACGAAGATCAGCCGCCTCCAGGAGGCCTCGCCCGAGGCCCGGCGCGCCGAGACGATCCGCAAGATCATCCTGGCCATGACCGACGACTTGCGGGTCATCTTCATCAAGCTGGCCGACCGGATCCATAACCTCAAGACCCTCAAGTTCCTGGACGTGGAGAAGCAGAAACAGATCGCCCGGGAGACCCTCGAGATCTACGCCCCCATCGCCAACCGGCTGGGCATGGGAAGGATCCGGGCCGAGCTGGAGGACCTGTCCTTTTCCTATGTCGCCCCGGATGAGTATCGCAGGGTGGTCTCGCTCGTCGGGCCCCAGATGAAGACGGCCGAGAAGGATACCCGGCAGTTCCGGAAGACGCTCGAAGGCCTGATGAAGGAGAACGGCATCCCGGCGGAGATCCACGGCCGGATCAAACGGCTCTACAGCGTCTGGAGCAAGATGAAACGGCGGGACATCGGGTTCGACCAGGTCTATGACTTCATGGCCCTGCGGCTCATCACGGACTCGGTCAAGAATTGTTACGCCGCGCTGGGCATCATCCACCAGCGCTGGCCCCACCTGCCCCAGCGCTTCCGGGACTTCATCGCCATGCCCAAGCCCAACCTCTACCAGGCCCTCCATACAACGGTGATCACCGAGGAGAAGAAGACGTTCGAGGTCCAGGTCCGGACGAAGGAGATGCACGACCTGGCCGAGGAGGGGATCTCCGCCCACTGGAAGTACAAGGAGGGCGCCCCCCAGGACCTGATGAAAGACGACAAGCGCCTGCATTGGCTGAGGGAGATGGCCGCTCTCTACGAGGAGCAGAAGAACCCCCGGGAGTTCCTGAAGAACCTGAAAACCAACCTCATCCCCGATGAGGTTTACGTCTTCACGCCCAAGGGGAAGGTCGTGAGCCTGCCCCCGGGGGCGACCGCTCTCGATTTCGCCTTCAAGATCCACACGGAGATCGGTCTTCACGCCTCGGGAGCGAGGATCAACGGAGGCCTCGTCACCCTGAAGGCGCCCCTCAAGACCGGGGACATCGTAGAGATCGTCACCTCGCCGGAGAAAACCCCGACCCGGAGCTGGCTCAGGGCGGCCGCGACCTCCGACGCCCGGCACCAGATCAAACGCTGGTTGAACGCCAGGAGTCGGGCCAAGAGCCTCCTCCTGGGAAAGAAGCTCTGGGAGCGGGCGCTCGGGAAATTCGATCTCCCCGCGGAGCTGAAGAAAGAAGAGAGCCTGCTCCGTCGCTTGTCCGAGGTCCTGAATAAAAAGATCGGGACCATGAACGATTTCTACCGCCACGCCGGGATGGGCAAGGTCGTCATCGACAAGCCTTTCGTAGAGAAGCTGTCCCCCGCCTTCGGGATGCCCCCGAAGAAGGCGACGTTTCTTGAGCGGATGGTCTCCAAGGTCACCCGGAAGTCGTCTCCCGGCATCCTGGTCAAGAGTCTGGATGACCCGATGATCAGCTTGGCCAAGTGCTGTTCCCCCATAAAGGGAGAGCCCGTGACCGGCTATATCACCGTCGGCAAGGGGATCACGGTCCACTCGCTGCGGTGCCCCCTGGTCAACAAAGAGGTCCTGGACGGCCAGCGAATGGTGGATGTCGCCTGGGACGATTCTTACCTGGGGACTTTCAAGGCAAAGCTCCTCATCAAGGCCGCGGACTCCCCCGGAGTGCTGGCCAAGGTCGCGACCCTCATTGCCCATCTCGAGGGTAATATCACGAAGGCCGAGATCGCGATCTTTGCAGACGGGCAGGCGAACCTAAACCTGGAGTTGAGCATCCGGGACATCCGTCACCTGGACGGAATCCTCGAAGGGTTGGGACAGATAAAGGAAATCTCTTCGACGGAAAGGGTCTGAGGAGGGATTCCTCAGACGGCCTTGGCAACCTTCCCAGAGCGAATACAGCGCGTGCATACCCAGATCTGTTTGACACCCTTGGGTGTCTGGGCCTTGACGTGCTGGAGGTTGGGCTTCCACTTCCTAGGAGAAGACTTGTGCGAGTGGCTGACGTTATGCCCGAAGACGGGCCCTTTCTGGCAGATTGCGCATACTTTAGGCATGGTGTTCTCTCTTTAAGGGCTCTTTTATACCATAAAAACCGCCTCCTGGCAACTCCGGGACAAGAACTTTAAAAAATCCTTGAATTCGGCCCTTGAGAATGCTATGCTTTCTTGGCTTTCCCCGCCCCTTCAGCGCCAAGGGCGGGCTTTTCCACAGATGTGGATAAATCTGTGGAAAACTCGGGGTCACTCATGGAACCTGAAGATAAAACTAATTCTTGGCTACGAATCGTCCAAGCCGTTCAAAAAAAAGTCGACGCAAACAGCTTTGAGACATGGTTCGAGCCGACGAGCTTCATCGGAGAAGAGGGAGACGCTCTTTATATCAAGGTCCCAAACTCATACTTCAGGGATTGGCTGTCCTTCCATTACTCGGGCTTGATCAACGAATGCGTTCAGGAGCTCCTCGGCAAGGCCCTTGACATCAAATACATCTTCGATGAGACGCCGTCGTCCTTCATCCGGAGATCGCCGGAGGAGAGGAAGACGAAGCAAGGCCTGCTCCTCAATCCGAACCTCAACCCGAACTACACGTTCGACAACTTCGTCGTCGGGTCCTGCAACCAGTTCGCCCAGGCCGCGGCGACGGCCGTCGCTAAGAACCCGGGCAAATCTTACAATCCGTTGTATGTCTATGGCGGGGCGGGCTTGGGCAAAACACACCTCATGAACGCTATCGGGCATTTCGCCCTGATGAACAACCACAAGATGAAGATCCTCTACATCACCACCGAAAAGTTCATGAACGAGCTCATCAACCATCTCCAATACGGGAAGATCCTGGACTTCCGCGAAAAGTACAGGAGTGTCGATATCCTGCTCATCGACGACATCCACTACCTTGGCGGCCGGGAGCGGACGAAGGAAGAGTTCTTCCACACGTTCAATCACCTCTACGACAGCCAAAAGCAAATCGTCATTTCGAGCGACTGTCCTCCAAGGGAAATTCCCCATCTTGAAGAGAGGTTCCGATCCAGATTCGAATGGGGATTGATCGCCGACATCAAACCGCCTGACATTGAAACACGGATCGCCATCCTCAGGAAAAAGGCTGAGATGGAGGACGTCAACCTGAGCGAAAGCGTGGCCCTTTATATCGCCGACAAGGTCCACTCCAATATCCGGGAGCTCGAGGGCTACCTGCGCCGCGTCATCGCCTACTCCTCCCTGAAGGGCGAAAAAATTGACCTCGATCTCACTAAGGAGGCGCTCAAGGGACTGCTGGATATCTCATCGACCATCGTGACCGTAGACAAGATTCAAAAGCTCATCTGCCATAAATTCAAAATCAAACCCTCACAGATTAAGTCCAAGAATAACTCGCCGAAGATCTCTTTCCCAAGGCAAATCGCCATGTACTTATCCAAGGAACTAACCAAGTCCTCCTTGCCGGAGATCGGAAAAAAATTCGGTGGAAAACATCATACAACGGTTATCCACAGCATCCGAAAGATCGAAAAGATGCGTGACGAAGATCCCGAATTCAACAAGGAAATCAACAGCCTGATCAGTTGCATGCAATGAAGAAAACAGAGACTTGCGGTATTTTTTCACATTTCCACTCCTTTTCTTATCCTATATTCCCTATTGCTATTTATATATTCAAGAAATATATTAAGAGTCGTTGAAAGGTGGAAAAATGCGATTCACCATAGCCAAAGAAAACATCCTGGCTGAACTCCAACTCCTTCAAGGCATCGTCGAAAAACGGAATACGATGCCCATCCTTGCCAATATCCTGATGAACGTTACGGAAAATGAGGTTGAGCTTACCGGCACGGACCTTGAGGTCGGATTAAGGACACATTTCGCCGCCAAGATAGAAGAATCCGGGGCCACGACGGTCAACGGGAAAAAGATTTTCGAGATCATCCAATCCCTGCTTGACGGGCAGGACGTCACTTTCGAAGAGAAGGACGATCAGATGGAGATCGTAGCCGGCGAGAGTGTCTTTAAAGTGCTCTGTTTGGGCAGGGAAGATTATCCCCAGGTCCCCGAACCGAAGTTCGAGAAAAACATCCAATTACCTCTGGCTGATTTTAAGGGGATGATTGACCGCGTCTATTACGCGATCACGCAGGAGCAGAGGTACTATCTCAACGGAGCGCTCATGTCTCTTAAGGATAAGAGCGTTGAACTCGTGAGCACGGATGGTCACCGCCTGTCCTATACGGCCATGAAGGCCGAAGGACTCAAGGTCGAGAAGGACATCAGCGTCATTGTGGCCAAGAAGACGTTGGGCGAGCTCAGAAAATTAGAGGACGAGACACTTGAGTTCGACTTGGACGAGAATAATCTTTTCTTCAGGGTCGGCCACCGGACTCTGATATCGAGGGTCATCGATAGCAAGTTCCCGAACTATGAGGCCGTCATCCCCAAGGAGAACCCGAACCTCCTCCTGGTCTCCCGCGAGGAGCTGACCAACGCCACCAGGAGGGTCTCCCTGCTTTCGTCGGATAGGTCGAAGGGCATCAAATTCTATATCGAAAAGAACAGGATGCGCCTTTTCTCGTCAAGCCCCGAGATCGGAGAGGCCAAGGACAGGCTGAGCGTCGAATACAAGGGGAATGACATCGAGATCGGGTTCAACTCCCGATATCTGCTGGATTTTCTTCTGACGGTGAATTCCGAGCGGGTCGTTTTCGAGATCCGGGACGAGAACAGCGCCGTCCTTTTGAAGCCCGAAACCGAGGAAGGCATCAAGAGCCTTTACGTTCTGATGCCGATGAAGATCTAAGGCCCTTCCCCAGGCCCTCCTGTACGGCCGTTAAACGCCCGGAAGATCCCGGCGGCGGGTCTTTGGACTTAACGATGCCGTTAAAAAGTCCGCGACGGTTTTGACGGCGGCCTTGACGACGGGGGTGATGGGGGCGCCGAAGGACAGGTCCTTCGCCTGGATCCCGAGAACGGTCACCTTGCACCCGATACTCTGTTCGAGATACGAGATCAGGACCATGAGGGGGATCTTGTGGCTGGAGATCTCTTCGATCGCGATCTTCTCTTTTTCCAGGATGAAGACGTCCCCGGGTTTAAGGCCGGCCAGGGCGGCGTCGATGATGAGGATCCGGGTCGGCTTGAACTTCCGGATCTTGCTGGTATAGTTTTCCGGAACGTCGTAGGTCCGAAAGATCCTGACCCCCGGCCGGGCCTTGGCCGGAACGCTTTTCATGACCTGCTCGACGCAGAGAAGGCCTGCCGCGTCATCCCCCTTCAGCGGATTGCCGACGCCGAGGATGACCAACCGCCCTTTTCCCGTGAGCCCCAGTCGGAGCTTTTTCTTCCAGTCTTTAGGCATCTCTTCTTCGTCCCGTCCTTCCGTCGTTCTCAGTTTATGTATTATAGCATGCGAAGTTCAAGGGAAAAACCTGAAGCTTATCGGACGGCCCCGGATCCCTTTGGAAGTCGGATCGCCTTCGAAGGACTCGGCATGCGGCGATGAAGGCCGCCCCTCTCCCCCCGACCCTCTGGAACCAGTCCCGACGGTTCCCCCCACCGTGAACGGCGGGGCCCCCCTCCGCTACGGGGGGCTTCAGGGCAGCCTTCATCGCCGTGTCCTCCGGGATATTCCCTTCGTCCTTCGAAAGCGATCCCCTAGAGAAGTCCGCGTTAGGCCGGGGCTTCGGTCTTCGGGGCGGCAGGCGCGGCGGGGGCCGCCGGGGCCCGAGGCTTCTGGACGGCCCGCGTAAAGACCCACGAGGCCTTAAGGTCGTGACGGTCGAAAGCTGCGACCTCGAACTCGGTGTCCATGTCCATGGCCTTCTTCGGCGTCGTCGGGCAGGAGTCCACGCACTGGGCGCAGTGGATACACCGGTCGTTGTGAATAACCATCTTGAACGTCTTCTCGACGTCGCTGACCGACGTGATCTCGATGGATTCGGCCGGGCAGTCCCTCTCGCAGGCGCGGCAGGCGATGCACAGCTCGGGATGAAGGAAGGGGGTCCCCCGGAAATCTTTGGGGACTTTCAGCTTCTTGAAGGGGTAATCGACGGTGGCCGGTTTCCGGAACAGGTGGCGGAGGAGCTCGGGAAGAAAGGCTGCGATCTTCATGACAGGAATCCCTTGATCAAGATGACGATGAGGAGCTGAACGACGGCCAGCGGGGCCAGGTATTTCCAGGCGAAGGAAACGACCTGGTCGACCCGGATCCTCGAAGTGAGGGCCCTCATCAGGGAGAGGAAGAAGATGATGACCAGCGTTTTGGCGACGAATTGAGCGAAGCCGAGGAGGGCGCCCCCCGGAAAGCCGCCAAGGAAGACCGCGGCCAGGAGCCCAGCTGATACGACCATTTCGACGTCCGTCATCAGACGGAAGAAGGCCAGCTTTTTCCCCGAATACTCGGTGAAGGTTCCGCCGACGACCTCCGTTTCGGCGTGGGGGATGTCGAAGGGCGTCCGCTCGAGTTTGGCCTGGACCGCGATCAGGGCGACGACGAAGCCCAGGAGGTTGGGCAGGATGAGGAGCGGCTTCTCCTGGTAGAAACGGGCGATCTCGGCCAGGCGCCAGGAGCCCGCGAGGAGGGCCGGGCTGAGGACCGAGAGGAAGAGCGGCACTTCATATCCAAAAAGCATCGTCAAGACGCGGGTCGCGCCGATCGTCGAGAAAAAGCTCGTCGAGGACCAGCCGGCCAGGAAGAAGATCAGTGTCGGCAGGCTCAGGAGGTAGAGGAGGATGATGACGTCTCCGGGGAACGACGTGAAGCCCGGAGCCGCGAGGTCGAAGTTCCAGACGGGAAGAAGCAGGCCGGCCGTGGAGACGATGGCCAGCCCGAAGATCGGCAGGAGTGTGAACAGGCGTTTGTCGGCTCGCTCCGGCACGATGTCTTCCTTTGACATCAGCTTGACGAAATCGGCGAGGGGCTGGAGGAGGCCCCAGCGGCCGGTGTGGGTCGGGCCCATCCGGTTCTGGAGGCGGGCGTAGACCTTGCGGTCGAACCATTCGGCAAATGTCGAGTAAACGAAGAGAAAGAGGATCCCGGGATAGACCAGCAAATAGAGGATCGTTCTTAGAACGGCCATGCCGTATTCCTTTTCTGGGAGATTTTTTCGAAACGCTCGCCGGCCATCCGCCGCAGCTCGCTGAACCGGAGGATTCTCTCCTCGCCGCTCCGGGCGTCGACGACCTCGACCGTCCTCTCCGCGCAGCAGATGCAGGGGTCGATGGCCGCGAAGATCAGGGGAATGTCGGCAATGAACCCGGTCTTGAGCATCTTGACGGTCGCGGCGTAGTTGGCCAGCGTCGGGGCCCGGACCTTGAGCCTTTCCGGCTTGTCCGTGCCGTTGGACTTGATGTAGTGGATGTTCTCACCGCGCGGCGCCTCGTAGCGGCTGACGACCTCGTTGGGCTTGGCCTTGCGCGGGGCCTTGACGGCGATCGGCCCCTCGGGCAGGTTCTTCATCAGGAACTCGATGATGTTGTAGGACTGGAGAAGCTCCTTGACGCGGACGACCGTCCTGCCGAGAACGTCGCAGGAGTCCGCGGTGCAAACCTCGAAGGGGACCTCGCCATAGATGCCGTAGGGGTCGTCTTTGCGGACGTCCTGGGCGACACCCGACGCCCGGGCCGTCGGGCCGACGGCGCAGAGGGCGATGGCGTCCTCCTTCGAAAGATAGCCGACGCGGGACAACCTGGCGACGAAGCTCGGCTCGTTGGCGCCGATCATCAGGTAGTATTCGGTCCTCTTCCTCAGCGTGTCTAGGGAACCGAGGATCTTCGCCCGCTGGGCCTCGTCCACGTCGCGGCGGACGCCGCCGAGGGTGTTGATGGCGTAGTGGACGCGGTTGCCGGAGATCATTTCCAGGAGGTCCATGACGATCTCGCGGTCGCGCCAGGTGTACATGAAGAAACTGTCGAAACCCGCCTCGTGGCCGGCGACACCGAGCCAGAGGAGGTGGCTGTGGACCCGTTCGAGCTCGGAGACGAGGTAGCGGATGTACTGGCCACGCCTGGGCGCTTCGATCTCCATGATCTTCTCGACGCCCTGTACGAAGCAGGTGGCGTGGGAGTGGGAGCAGATCCCGCAGATGCGCTCGGTCAGGTAGATGTTCTGGATCCAAGTCTTTTCTTCAGCCAGCTTCTCCATGCCGCGGTGGTTGTAGCCCAGCCGGAGGTCGGCGTCCTTGATGACCTCCCCGTCCACCGTCATCCTCAGGCTGATGGGCTCCTTGAGGGCCGGGTGCTGCGGTCCTATGGGGATCGTGACCTTCATGATTTTCCTCCGGGGATCTT
>CAZSMW010000162.1:0-2941 GCA_964607985.1 uncultured Eubacteriales bacterium | reverse complement strand
AATATTCGCCCCAAAATGAGAGAGCGCCTTCTGGAAGAAGCTTAAGGCCTGGCCGCAATCCCCCAGTTCCTGGTGGGCCCGTCCGAGCATGAAAAAGACCTCGTAGCGCTTCTCGGTCTCCTCGGAAAAAGGAGTCAAGAGCTTGATGGTCTTCTGAAAATCCCCGAGCTCAAAAAATCCGCGGGCCAGGCTCAAGCCGTAGTTCATCGCGGAGGGCGGATTTTGGTAGACCTTTTCGAATTGGACCCGGGCCTTCTCTTTTTCGCCGGCGTTGAGGTACTGCGTGCCCAACGTGAGCGGATAGATCGATTCTTTAGGCACGGTCAACGACCGGGAATAAACCCAGGGCCGCGGGAAGTTCGCCGCGGAAGTCACTTCGAACCTTTCTTCCCCTGCGCTCAAAACATTGACGCCGTCCATGAGGCTGATCCGGATCCGGTAATAAGCGGGGGGGAATTTCTCCACCGAAAATTCCTCGACGTAATTGAGTTCGTCCGGATAATCGGCGAGCTTCTTTTCAACGGAAAAGGCCTGTTCTTCTTCTTTGAAAATTTCATACTTAAGCCGCCCTCCCTGCCTGAGGCGGGGGTTCAACCCAAAAGCCTGAAAGGCCAGGATCATCTTATCCGTGGTCAGGAACATCGCCCGGGGCTGGCAATAAACACGGGAGTTGCCGAGTCTAAAGGGCACGATCTTAGCCGCCTTCTCTGTTCCCGGGGCGTCCTGGGTCATCCTGAAACCCAGAAGAAGAGGACCGATTCTGGGCGCGGATTCCACCTCGGGGATGGTGATCGATTTCTCCATCGAGGTGAATTCCTTTGAGATTTCATTCTTCAGGAGGATGGACAACCGGTACTGGCCGGGAATGAGCGGAAACATCTCTTGAATGTTGAATGGGTTATAGGTCACCTTCTTGAGCTCTTCTTCTGAGAGCTTGAGCCGGATCGTGTTTTCGAACTGGAAGATGGATTTTCCCTCGGCATCCGTGACATTCCCGTTGACGATAAACTGCGTGCTGAACTGATCGCGGTCAGCGGCAATGGAAAACTTCTTCAGCTCGAGGAGATAGTTGACAAAATACATGCCCGACGGGTCCTTCAGCACGGCGACCAGGGAATCGCTGTCGATGTAATTGGCCGAGTAATCCACTTCGACAACGTCCTTGTAGAGCAGGAATTTTTCGGCGTAAGCATCTTTGAACTGCCGTTGCGGCACGTTATAGACATTCTGGATCAGGATTTCCGAAGACAGAGTGGGCTGGCCGAGGGGAGCTGATTCCCCCGGGATGAGCGAAAGCGAAACATTGGCCAGGTTCGGCTGAATTTTTTTGAGTTGATTGTAGGCCTGTAGAGAGTTCGCCTGATCGCCAAAATAAGTTGAAAGAAGCGCCTGGGGACCATCATTGACCGGGCTGTAGAGGACAAATTCGCCGAACCCTCCCTTCTGGAAAAACATGAGATTAAAACCGGAAGGCAGACCGAGCTGGATCAAACCCTGATAGAACCAGACCTCGGTGTTAAAGATCTCGGCCTCCCCTGTGAACCTCTCGATATCCCGGGGTTCACCTAAGATGATATAGATCCGTCCCCTGTCCGTCTGCCAGCCGGGCCTCGGAGTGGACCGGCCATAATAGGTATTCGCGTAGCTCAGCCTGCGGTAATGCTCGGTTTTGAAGCTGTTCTCGGTTGTGCCGGGTGTCGGGTTTCGGTGTTTCCAGAAAGCTTCGATAAGAAGGTCCCGTTCACGGTCGGTCTTGAGCTTCCGGAAGACTTCTCGCTCTGAGCGAGTGATTATATAGATGACCTCTTCATCCAGCCACTTTTTATATCTGTCAGGGAGGGCGCCTTGGGCCGAAATCTTCGACTGAACCGTGACCAAGGAAAGCAAAAAAGTGATAATCATGATGGAGAGAGTCGCTTTTTTCATTGTTCCTACCTTGTTAAACATCTTATCGTGACGTCCGGGGAATTTCAAGTGGGTGTACTCGTCCAGTACATAAGGGACACCGGGCAGCCTTATAGCGTTTAACCCAGTCTCGAAATTATCCATTTGGGGTGAGCTGGGCAAGCGATTGATGGGGGCTGTTGGTTGTGCTCGTCCAAGCTCCTGAAACAGCCCACGATGAAGAGGAGCTCTTAATAACGGGGCGTGATCGTGATTTTGATCTTGGCCTTGTGGCTGTTGAACAGGACGACGGGGGCCCCGGCCGGGAAGTTGGCTGGTAGCGCTTCCACTCCCAGCAAAAGGCACGCTCGGCAAGACCGCTCCGGATCGTCTTCTCTTCAAAGACGATCTCGTTCGATCCTCTGGCGACGGAGGCATCGTACCCGGAAGGAGAAAGGCCGCCCTCCTCCTTTTTCGAAGCCTGGAGGATGAGGTCGATTTTTTGCCGGTGCCGTCATCGTGGGAGTGACGAAACGGCTCGTCCTTCGAGCCGCTAGGTCAGTACCCGTTCGTTTCCCATCGCCTCCGACGAGCGTCAACTCTCGGGGATATAAGCCTCCAGCGCCAGAGATCAGAGTGCTTGAAAATCTCACCTCGGGGGTGGTACATTGAGAGCGTGCAGGTTACTGTCGTTTATACCATACTCGGGGGGAACATCATTTATTGGTCAGAAGCTGAATAAAAAAGCTAGGAGAAATAAAATGAAAAGATTGAGATGGCTTAATTGTCTTTTGCCGTGCGCCCTTTTTTTCTCCGCGCATTTCCTTTATGGCCAAAGTCTGCCCACGGGGAAATATCACCGAGATCGGGAACGGGTGATAGATATCATTCACTTTAAGGCCGATTTGAATTTTGATTTCAATAAAGGGAAGATGCAGGGCGAAGCCACGGTGGTTTTTACTCCATTGGTGAAGATCGATTCTTTCGCTTTGGACGCCTATCGACTGGACATAAAAAAAGTCGATCTTATGGAAAACGGCGCGGCCAAGCCGTTGTC
>CAZSMW010000161.1:0-4067 GCA_964607985.1 uncultured Eubacteriales bacterium | reverse complement strand
CGACAACGGCGGCGATCCCATCCCTGCCGAAGGGGCGGAGCCCGTCGTCTTGACAGATCTTCTTGATGAACCGGGCGTATTCGCCGACCGTGTTCTCCGTCTTGGTCATTTCCGAATCGAACTCCGCCTTGATCTTGAAGATCTTCTTGAAGTCTTCGTCCGCGGAAAAGAGGAGGTTATAGACGTAGGCATCCCCGATCATGACGACCTTGACGTTGCAGGGAATGGGTTCCGGCTTGAGGCGCGGGGTCAAAAAGAGGAACATAGCGGCATAATTTTGGATTTCGAAGACCTGGTTCCGCAGGGTCCGTTTCAAGGTCGCCCAGACCCCGGGCTCGACGACGGCGTCCAGGGCGTTGATGACCAGGAACCCGCCGTTGGCTTTGAGGAAGGAACCGGCCTTGATCTTCATGAAGTCGGTCTGTCCGATGGCGAAAGGACGCGAATAGGAGGCCTCGACCGACCCGAAAAGGTTGATAAAGTTGGGGTTGGTTTCCATGATGACCGGAGCGCCCTTCCGGTCGGAGTTGTCCACGAGGATGTTCACGTTGTATTCAAGGAAGGCCTCCGGGTTCTCCGGTTCTTTGTCGTCCTTTTTCTGGCCCTTGAAGAGGTCGATGTTCTTGATGAGGTTTTCCTCGACCTGGCCAAGGTAGTCGCCGAGCTTCGGGTTGGAGAACTTGGCCCGGATCTCCGAAACGCCGCCCTTGATGACGGGAGTGATGGATTCAGCGTCCCAGCTCTTGAGCACGTTCCGCGTCTCTTCGTCCATCTCTCTCAGGGACTCGAAGACCGCCTCGAGCTTGTTGGTCAGCTTCTCGTAACGCGTCTTGAGTTCTTCCACTTGGGCTTTGGGAAGCTTTTTCTCCTTGACCAGCGCGTCCAGCTTGGGAAAGGGGGTCGGGGTTCCTTCGATGACCGGGATGAGGTCCGGCCGGGTGAAGAGCCCCATCTGGACCTGGATCATGGAGAAGCCCTGCTCGGACGCTTCCTCCTCGAAGACCTGGAGTGTTTCCTTCTGTTTTTTCTGTTGCTTCTCGACGATCTGGTCACGATGCTCCGAGTAATACTTGCTCTTCAGAAGCGCTGGGACGTTGACCCTGAGCATTGCGATGAGGCTTCCCGCGGCTTCGGCGAAGAGCCTGCCCTGACCGGCAGGCAACTGGAGGAGGACCGGCTCGTCGGGATACTTGAAGTTGTTGACGTAGAGGATGTCGTCAGGCGTCCGTTCTCCCTTTTCCAGCCTTTCCAAGAGCTGTTTGATCGTCGTCGTCCGGCCCGTTCCCACCATGCCCGTTATGAAGATGTTGTAGCCGAGGCTGTTGATATCGAGGCCCGTCTGGATGGCCTTGAGCGCCCGTTCCTGACCGATGATCTCGTCGCAGGTGGGGCACTCGTCGGTCGTCATGAACGGAACGATCTCGTCCGTACAGGTCCAACGCAGATCGGCCGGGGAAAGCTCCTTGAAACCCGTCTTTGTTTTCATGGTCGACTCCTTGAAACACTATTAGCATAAAAGACGGGCCCGGACAAGCCGGCGAAATTCCCCCCAACGGGGGAATCCACGTCCGACGAATTCTTGGTGCAATCGCCGACCCGATTTGATAAAATGGGGCAAACTTCTAGGAGGATGTCCTGTGAGCGATGTAAAAATCGACAAGGTCATGACACGGCGGGATCGGATGAAATTCATCAGGTTCCCATGGGAAGTTTACGAGGGTGATCGGAACTGGGTCCCGCCCCTTATCGCGGACATGAAGGAGAAACTGGATGGGGCGAAGAATCCGTTCTTCGAGCACGCTGAGATGGATCTCTTCCTGGCCCGCTGCGGCGGGAGGGTCACCGGACGCATCGCGGCCATCCTCGATAGACGTCACAACGAATTCCACGGCGAAAAAACGGTTTTCTTCGGCCTCTACGAGAGCCTGGATGATCCTGCCACGGCCAAGGCCCTTTTGGACGCCGCTGCGGCTTGGGGACGGGAGAGGCATATGGAGGTCCTCCGCGGCCCGATGAACCTCTCCATGAACGATGAATGCGCGTTCCTCCTGGAGGGGTTCGATTCTCCTCCCGTGGTCATGATGACCTACAACCCCCGCTATTACCTCGCCCTCATGGAGGCTTGCGGGATGTCCAAGGCCAAAGACCTCTACGCGTTCAGGATGAGCCGCGACCACGGTGTCGCGGAAAAGGTCAATGCCATCGTCGAGAGAGCCCGCCGGGAAACGCCCGTGACCCTGAGGACGATCGACATGAAAAACCTGAAGGAGGAGGCCCGGAAGGTCGCGCTCATCTACAACGGCGGCTGGGAAAAGAACTGGGGCTTCGTCCCGTGGACGGATAACGAGATGAAGCACATGGCCCGGAGCCTCAAACAGTTGGCCGATCCCGAACTCATCATTTTTGCCGAAGACCGGGGCAGACCGATCGGCTTCGCTTTCGGTCTGCCGAACTACAATGAGATCCTCATGACCATGAACGGTCGGCTCTTTCCCTTCGGCGTCTTCAAGTTGCTCTTCAACCGTTCGAAGATCAAGGGGATGCGGGCTGTCGTCTTCGGCCTTCTCAAGGAATACAGACATACAGGTCTGAGTTATCTCCTTTACTCCGAGTTCGAGAAGAGGGCCAGGCGAAAAGGTTATGAATGGGGAGAGCTCTCCTGGCAGCTTGAGGACAACGATGCCATCAACCGGTTCGCCGCTTCCATCGGCGCCGCGGTTTACAAGAAGTACAGGATCTTTGAGAGGCCGGTGGGGCGGGTGGACATTCAGGGCGAAACCGGATAAGATAAAAAGCTGTAAAGAGGACTCCCGGAGGAAGAACCATGAAAACCTATCAAGGAACGCTTCAGGCCAAGGGTTTGAAGATCGGGATCGTGGTGAGCCGGTTCAACCAGTTCATCTCGGAGCGGTTGCTCGAGGGGGCGCTGGACGCCCTCCGCAAGCTCGGGGCCGCCGACACGGATATTTCCATCTTCAAGGTTCCGGGATCCTTCGAGGTCCCTCTCGTCGTCAAGAAGGTCGCCAAGGCGGGGAAGGTGGACGGCATCCTCTGCCTGGGCGCCCTCATCCGCGGGGATACGCCCCACTTCGATTTTCTGGCCGCCGAGGTCACCAAGGGGCTGGCTCAGATCGCCCTCGACGAAGGGCTGCCCGTAGCCTTCGGCATCCTGACCGTGGATACGATCGAGCAGGGCATCGAGCGGGCCGGCGCCAAGGCCGGGAACAAGGGGTATGATACAGCGTTCTCCCTGGTCGAAACGCTGAACCTCCTCAAGGATTCGGGGCTGCGCTGAAAAGCGACCGGGACTCTCTTAATGGGAAAACGAAGGAAGGCTCGGGAGTGTGCTCTCCAGGTTTTGTTCCAGCTGGAGTTTAACTCGGCCGATCCTGAAGCCCTTATCCGCCGGTACTGGGAATACCAGAAGGTCACAGAGGACGTCAGGGAATACGGCAATTGGATCATCGAGGGGATTCGGGCCCATTCCCTGGAGGTGGACGCGGCCATTCAATCGGCCTCCGAGAACTGGCGCATCCCCCGGATGGCCGTCGTAGACAGGAACATCCTGAGGATCTCCGTCTATGAGCTTCTATTTGAGAAAACCCTCGTCCCGGCCATCGTGATCAATGAGGCCATCGAGATCGCGAAAAAATACAGCGGCGATGAGGCTTCGGTGTTCATCAACGGCATCCTGGACGCCGTCCGGAAGGCGCTCGAGGCCGGGAACGATTCCTCCAAAGAAGGTACCGATGGAAAAAAACGACGATTCGCCAAAACAGGAAAAAAGCCGGCGGGAACCCGAAACTAATCTCGGCGATCAGGAGCTGGCCCGAAGGAACAAGCTCCTTAAGCTAGCCGAGAGGGGCGTGGACATCTTTCCGCACAAGGTCGAGAGGACCCATTCCGTAGCCGGCATCGTCGCGGAGTTCTCCACCCTTTCCAATGAAGAGCTCGAAGAGAAGAAGCAGGCCGTGACGGTCCCGGGAAGGATCCTCACCATCAGGAAGATGGGCCGGGCCACGTTCTTTCACATCTCCGACGGCCGCTCGAGACTCCAGGTCTATATC
>CAZSMW010000160.1:0-2384 GCA_964607985.1 uncultured Eubacteriales bacterium | reverse complement strand
CTTCGGAGCCCAGTTTCCCCACCACATTTTTCAATCCCGTTATAAGCTCGAATGCCCGGTTGACTCCGAGATTGACAAAGTCCACGGGGCGCTCCTGCTCGTCATAGAGCATCCGGCAATATGCGAACCCCTCAAGCATGTTTTCAAAAAGCGCCCGGTAGAGGAGTTCGCTTTCGCGAAGCGCCTCCTCGGCGCGCCTGCGCTCGGTCACATCCGCGAAGAAGCCCACGATACATCTCCGCCCATTAACGATGGTGTTAGCGCCGCCGATGTCAGCAAAGAACACTGTACCGTCTTTCCGCAGGCATGGAATCCCGGACGACAGCGACTTACCTTCTCGTAGCTGGATCTTCATCCCTGTCATGACACGGACAAGTGCGTCCTTTGGGTGAATGTCCGCAACACCCAACTTCAGCAACTCTGCCGCTGAATATCCGAGCATCCGGCACATGGATGGATTGGCAAATACAAACCGTCTCGTTTCCATATCGGTTACCAGTATGCCATGCGTGCTTCCTTCAAAAAGCACCCTGTACTTTTCTTCCGACTCCCGCAGTTGCTCCTCCGCCCGCTTGCGCTCCTGGAGAACGTTCCACGCCCGAAGGGAACTCTCGACGGCGCGGGGGATGGCGGCGAAAGTCCCGGAGGACTTCTCGAAATAATCGATCGCGCCCGCCTTCATCGCCTCCACCGCGATCCGCTCGTCGCCGTAGCCGCTCATGATCAGTATCGGGAACGGCCCGGCCTCCACCGGCGACGTCAGAATGTCCGTGGCGTTCCCGTCCGGCAAGTTGAGATCGATGATGGCGATATCCGGGGGGTGCGCGGCGGCGAGCGCCCGGTAATCCCGCAGATTTCGGGCTAAATGGACCACGGCCTTCATGCCGGAATCAAGGAAAGCCCGCCGAACGGCCTCGACGTGGGCCGGATCGTCTTCCAAGATCAGGATGCGGACGGACTTGGCCGGCGTGGGGAGGGCGGGAGGGGCCGGTGCGACGTGCTTGTCAGGGGGGGGCATGAAGGTCGCGGAGGGCGGGCTGTGGATCGCCTGCCGCGTCGCCTCGGCCGTCAGGGCGTCCGCGGTTGGAGCCGCGTCCGCCCGGGCTATTTCCTCCGCCCGCCGGCGTAGGTCGGCGGAATCATCGTGTCCGGCTTTCTTTTTAGTCAAATCCCAATCTCAACCAGCCGGAAATATACCGCTAAGCCGATTGTATGTCAAGAATTGCTCACACTGGACTTCCAGCGCGGCCGAATGTATATTTTGGGGAAGAGGCAAAGACATGAAAAACCGTTGTTGGGGATTGATCGGAGGGTATCTGTTGTTGGTTTGCGTCGCCTCCGGACAAGAAGTCCGCGAGGCCGTATGGGCCGGTCAGTTTTATGACCGTGACGCCGAGCAGCTTGCCGCCCGAATCGATGGGTTATTCAGGAACGTTCCGCCCAAGCCCGAAGTTCGGGGCGAGATCAAGGCCCTGATCGTCCCTCACGCGGGATATGTCTATTCCGGCCAAACGGCAGCGTACGCTTACAGTCTCGTCAAGGGCAAGCCCTATGACACGGTGGTCATCATCGGGCCTTCCCATCGGTTCGGTTTCAAGGGCTGCTCCATCTATCCCAAAGGCGGTTTCCGGACGCCGCTGGGAACGGCCGCGGTGGACGAGGCGCTGGCCACGGAGCTCATGAAGGGATCGGGCTTTACGTTTGTCCCCGAGGCCCACGAGGAGGAGCACTCCGTGGAGGTCCAGGTCCCCTTCGTTCAAACCGCGCTTCCCGGAGCGAAGATCGTTCCCATCGTGATGGGCTATCCGGAGAAGCGGACGGTCAAGGCCCTGGCCGACGCTCTGGACTCGGCCTGCGCCGGGAAGAAGGTCCTGGTCATCGCCTCGACGGACATGTCCCACTTCCTCGCGAAGGATAAGGCCAACGCCGCCGACGCAAAGACGATTGAACTCATCAAGGCCCTCAAGGCCGACGAGATCGAGGGAAAGATGGAAGCGGGGGAGAACATCCTCTGTGGCGGCTCACCCGTGGCCGCGGTCATCCTTTATGCCGGGAAACACGGACCGGCCCGGGCCGAAGTGTTGAAATACGCAGACTCGGCGGAGGCGAGCGGCGACGTCTTGCGGGTGGTCGGCTACGTCTCCGCGGCCCTCGTCGCCGGCGGGGAAACCGCCGCGCCCTCCTTCGAGCTGACGGCTTCGGAGAAGAAGGAGCTTCTCGCGCTGGCCCGGTCGGCCGTCGAAATCTACGTCCGCGAGAACCGCGTCATTGAGTCCCCGGCGACGAGCCCGAAGTTCGCGACGAACAGAGGGGCCTTCGTGACCCTGAAGGAACGAGGGCGGCTGCGCGGCTGTATCGGCTACATCGAACCCGTCGCGCCCCTC
>CAZSMW010000159.1:0-1846 GCA_964607985.1 uncultured Eubacteriales bacterium | reverse complement strand
TCGAGGGGGCGAAAGGGTGGGCCGGAAGCCAGCCCGGAGTGTCATCGGGCTGATCGGGGCCCGACCTGTGCTTTGATCAGGAGGCCTTAAAGACGACGCGATTTCGTCCTTCGGCCTTGGCTTGATAAAGCGCGGCGTCCGCCGCGGCGACGAGGGCATCCACCGTGCTTTGGCCCGTTCCCGGGGCGACTCCGATGCTGACCGTCAGGGATATCGATCCCGCATTCGTTGCGATCACGGCATCGGCGATCCGGGCCCGCAGCCGCTCATAAAGGCTTTCGCTTTTCGACCCGATGGACCCCGGAGCGATCACGAGGAACTCCTCTCCGCCGTACCGGCCGACGCAGTCGTATTCCCGCAATCCGCCTTGAATGCACCGGGTGAAAGCGACCAGCGCTTCATCCCCGGCCTGGTGCCCGAATGTGTCGTTGATGTTCTTGAAATGGTCGATGTCGAACATCCCGACGCTCAGACTTCTATTTTCCCGTTCCGCCCGCGAAATCTCCCCCCCGAGCCTGTCACGGATGGCGCGGCGATTGTAAACGCCGGTCAGGAAATCGTGCTTCGCCTGATACTCCAGGGCGTCCTTCGCTTCCAGCAGATTGGACTGCATCTCCAGCATGCGTTGACCAACCCTGATCCTGGCCAGCAACTCCTCGGTGTCGTAGGGCTTGGCCACATAATCATTGGCTCCGGCCTCGAGCCCGGCAACGATGTCGCTTTTTTTATCCCGGGCCGTCAGGAGAATGACGTAGGGAGGATCGGGAATGTTGTTATCCCTCAGGCGCCGGCAGATCTCCACCCCGTCCATCCCCGGCATGTTCCAATCGAGAAGAATGAGCCGGGGCGCGTCGGGCCGTTGGAGGAGGTTCCAGGCCGCGCCTCCGTCTTCCACGACGACGGCATCGAAGCCGCACTTTGTCAGGACCGCGGTCAGGATGCTGCGCGAGGTGAAGTCGTCGTCGGCGATCAGCATCTTCATGGCACCGGCTCCGTCATGCGTATTTTCAGGAGAGCGAACTGCCGCTCCATCTCCGGAACGAGGGCGGCGAGCTCTTCCTGTCGGCCGGCCTTACCGGCTTCCTCTATTTCAAAGGCCACGGCGCTAAGCGCCATGCCGCCCACGTTGGCCGCCGCACCTTTGATGGTGTGCGCCTGACCCCCGGCCGATCCGGCGTCACCCTGGTCGAGGTACCCCCCGAGCGCGAGGATCCGCTTGGGAATGTCTTCCAGGAAGCCCGCGATGATGTCCTTGGCCAGGTCCTCGTCACCCATCAGCCGGGCCATGAACGCTTGCCGGTCGAAAACGGGCGGTCCTGCGGAAGATTCGGCCGCTCCTCCGGGCGCGGCGACCGCGGGTGATCGTCCCTGGGGGGTCTCCACCCATTTCTCGAGCGCCTCCGCCAGGGCCTGCGGCGCGATCGGCTTGGAGATATAATCGTCCATGCCCGCTTCGAGGCAGCGCTCGCGGTCGCCTTTCATGGCGTGGGCGGTCATGGCGATGATGGGAATTTTTGGATTGAGGACTCCGGTCTTTCCGGAGCGAATGGCCCGGGTCGCCTCAAAACCATCCATCTCCGGCATCTGCACATCCATCAGCACGATGTCATAGGGAACCGTCTCCAGGGCTTGGACGGCCTCCCGGCCGTTGGCCACGGTGTCGGCGCCAAAGCCCAGTTTCTCCAGAATGGCCAGGGCCACCTGCTGATTGGTGGGGTTGTCTTCGGCCAGCAGGATGCGCACCTTGCGCCGGCGCGCCTCGTTGAGCGTATGGCGCGTGATGATGCCGATATCCTGAGTTTTGGCGGGCGCAGCGCAGCTGCCGCCGAGGACCATGGCCAGGCAA
>CAZSMW010000158.1:0-1624 GCA_964607985.1 uncultured Eubacteriales bacterium | reverse complement strand
TATTTCTCGAAGATGTCATCCGGGTCGAAGCCGTTGCCCTTGAACTTGCTCAACCGCTCGCCCATGCCGTCCAGTATGTTGGCGTGGATGAAGCAGTCCTTGAAGGGCACGTCGCCGAGGAGATAGAGCCCTATGAGCTGCATGCGGGCCACCCAGAGGGTGATGATGTCGCGGGCCGTGACCAGGCAGGAGCCGGGGTAGTAGTAGCTCAGGCAATCCGCGCGGCCGTCGACGACACTCAGGGTCCGCTGTCCCGGATCGAGCTCCGCTGTTCCGGGGTCGGGCCAGCCGAGCGTGCTGAACGGCCAGAGGGCCGAGCTGAACCAGGTGTCCAGGACATCGGGGTCTTGCTCGAGACCGGCCGCTCCGAGCCTCTCTGCGTGCTTCTTCTCGGCCGCGGCATCCCTGAGACAGACGAGCAGATCATAGCGGCGGCCCGCGTCCAGCGAAGCAACCCCTTCTTTCGTCGCGCCATAGAGCCGTCCTTCCTCGTCCGCGATCCAGCTCCCCAATCCCGGATCCCCGGCCTTGGGAAGCGACGCGACGGCCCGGCCGAGTTCCGACCCCGGGAGACTCGTATGCCAGATCGGGATGCGGTGGCCCCACCAGAGCTGACGGCTGATGCACCAGTCGCGCTTCTCGGCCAGCCAGCTCGTGTATGTCCCTCCGTAGCGGGCGTGGTCGGGATGGAATTTCAGCCGGCGCCCTGTCGGAGATCGATAGCCTTCGCCCGCGGCGTCGATGGCGGCCTGCGCCAGCCCGCGCGCCCGGAATTCCTTGCCCGTCCCGGCACCGCAGAGGATGCCGCCCTCGACATCTGCCATCCGGACAAACCACTGCTTGGAGATGTATGGCTCGATCGGCGTCTTCGAACGGTCGGAGTGGCCGATCTCGATCTCGCGGTCCTCGATCTCCTCGATGAGCCCTCCCGTCCGGAGGTCGGAGACGACTTTTTTACGGGCCTCGAAGCGGTCCAGGCCGGCGTAGGGGCCGGCCTCGGCGTTGAGGGTGCCGTCCGGGTTGAGGATATTGATGATGCCGATCTCGTCCTTGTGACGCTCCCAGACACCGTAGTCGTTCGGGTCATGCCCAGGTGTTATCTTCACGCACCCGGAACCGAGGGCAGGGTCGGCCCATTCGTCGAGGATGAGCGGAATCGGCCTATGGAGAAGGGGCAGGAGGACCTTGCGGCCCCGGGCGGCCATCTCGCGGAGCTTGAGGAGGCCCGGGAGGACGGACGTCCTGCGCTCCTCGATCCGCTCCAGGGCTGCCTCGATTTCGGACCGGTCCTTTTTCGACGCCGTCTCCAATCGTTCCCTGAGGGCGCCGGCCTGCTTGTCGAGCTCTCCCCCGGGGTCGGGGTGACAGGCGACGGCCGTGTCCCCGAGCATGGTCTCCGGCCGCGTCGTGGCCACGGTGAGGTGGGACGGTTCGCCCGGTTGCGGATCAATGATCGAATACTTGATGTGCCAGAAGTGTCCCTGGACCTTCTCGTAAACGATCTCGTCGTCGGAGACCGCGGTCTGGAGCTGACAATCCCAGTTGACCATGCGGTTTCCGCGATAGATGAGCCCGTCCCGAAAGAGACGGAAGAACGCTTCGCGGACGGCCCGGGCGCAGACCG
>CAZSMW010000157.1:0-31307 GCA_964607985.1 uncultured Eubacteriales bacterium | reverse complement strand
CGAATACGTCTGCTTCACGGCCAAGCACCACGACGGCTTCTGCATGTTCGACACGGCCTACAGCGAATTCAAGATCACCCGGACGCCCTATGGGAAGGACATCGCGGCCCAGGTCGTCGAGGCCTTCCGGAAGGAAGGGATCCTGGTCGGCTTGTATTACTCGCCCGGTGACGTCCGCTACCATTTCGAGACGGGCGTCCCCCGGGGGCAGATCATGGCCCCGGCGTTCGAGGCGATAGCCCCCTTCGGCCCGATGAGGAAATCTTTCCTCGACTACGAGAGGGGCCAGATCGAGGAGCTCCTGACGAATTATGGAGACGTCTTCATGATCTGGTTCGACGGGAAGTGCGAGCCACTCAAGAAGCACGCCTGGCGCGTCAAGCAGGATGTCTTCATAGGCCGGGGGGAGATCCCGACGCCGGAGCAGGAGATCCCCGGCCAGGCCACGGACCGGGCCTGGGAAAGCTGCATGACGACAAGCTGGCAGTGGTCCTACCAGCCCAACCCCGATGTCCGCAAGGTCCGCGAGGTCATCGCGAACCTCATCCGGATCCGGGCGCGGGGCGGGACCATGCTCCTCAACGTCGGGCCGCGGCCCGATGGACGTATCGCCGCCCCCGACGAGGACCTCCTCCGCGAGCTGGGCCTGTGGATGATGATGAACGGCGAGGCCGTCCGGGGCGTCCGGCCGTGGGCGGTCACGAATGAAAACGATGTCTGGCTGACGACGCGCCGCCTGGACGGGACGGTCTACGCCTTCGCCGACCTTGAATACGGGCTCGAAGGGGTCAAGTCATGGGCGGGCCGACGGTTCACGCTCAAGTCGGTGAGGACCACGCCTGAAACGAAGATCACGGTCCTCGGCCAGGAGGGGGGCGTGGAATGGACGGAGGACGCGAAGGGGCTCCACATCGCCGTGGCCCGGACCCATACGCTCCAGTTCATCAAGAGGCCCGTGTCGGCCAAAATGAGACCTGGGGAAAAGTTCGAACTCTACACTTGGGGACCCGATTGGCCCGTTGCCGTCAAGCTCACCAATGTCCGGCCCGCTAATTGATATAGCCCAGGGCCTTCAGCTTCTCTTCCGGCTCCTTGGTGATCTTGGCTTCCCTTTTCTCCCCAGCCCTTCTTCGGTTCAACGACACACACGACAGGAAAGAAAGTCAAGAAGGGCAAAAAAAAGGGCCGGGCCTTGGCGGCCCGACCCCGTGCGCTATGGAGAGGGCGCCCCGCGCCCTACCTCGGCCTTATCTTAACCTGGTCTTCTGGATGAGCCTCATGTTGTTGGACACGACGTAGGAGAGGATGAAGTTGGATGCCATGGTCAGCACCCATGCCGTGCTCCTGTTGCCCTTCCGGAACATCTTGTTTATCCCCCACACGGAAAGGGCCGTGGTCCCTGCCTTGACGGCGGCGAACAGCGCCGGGTTCTTGACGAAGGGCTTCATAAGTGGATTGCCTTCCTGGAGGCCGGAGAGCTTTAGGGCTTGTCTGGTGGAAAGATAATCGGCCACGTTCAAGGCCGTCATGGCTACCAGGGAGGATGTGAAGAGGGCGCTTTCGAGCTTCTCGCCCCTAAAGAAACCGCCGAACTCTCTCTGCGGAACAAAGTTGATTTTCGGCGCGGGGGGCGCGGCCGGGGTGGCCATCGGGAGGATTCCGGAGAGAGAAAGAGAGGAGGCGGGAATGATGGCGGTGTTGACGATCGTGAGTTCGGCCTCGGCGGCGGCGGCGAAGCCCGCTGATATCAGGATAGCGATCGCGAGGGCGATGACTGTTTTCTTGTGGCTCATTTCTTTCTCCTTCTTGCTCATGATGTCCTCTTAATAAGCAAGAACGGTGCCAAGGAGGAGAAAGACTTATAACTAATAGATTATAAATAAATTAACTAATATTCGGGGCCTTATTTTACAAAGCTTAGAATGTTCAATAAATATACACTTAGATATGGGAATTCTTTATAATGTGTTTATTATAAAACACATGTTAAGAATATGGAGCAATATGTTCAATATGTGGTCATTTATTGGCGAAACGGTCGTCGCCAAAAGAGGCGATAAAGGAGGGGGCCGGATGTCCAGGTTGAGAGCCGTTCCCTTCTGGCCCAGATGTTCCGGCCGGCGAGGGTTCAGATGCCCTTTTCTTTTTCTTTTTTTAGGCGCTCCCGGGCCTCCGCAAACATGGGCTCGGCGTAGCTCGAGGGCCAGGTGCGCTCCTCGAAGGACCTCTTCTCCACCATTTTCAGGAAGCCTTGGAACTCGTTGAAGTAGGACCCGTAGATGTGGAAGCTGTCGACGAGGTCGGCGTAGCGCCCGACCCGGACGGGCTTGCCGGTCCGTTCCGAGATCCGTGCGGCCATGAGGCGCTGGAGGTCGGTCAGGGCGAAGACGTTCATGAAGGCGGCCTTGTAAGCGTCGCGCGAACGCCAATGGCAGTTCATGTTGAGAACCGACCCGCCGTCTTCGTCCTGAAGGACTCGGCACCAGACGCGCTGCAGGCAGGGCGGGTCGTAGGTCGGCGGGTCGAGCTTCGGGTTCCAGGTGATGGCCTGGGCTCGGCGGGAGTGGCCGGCTCCAGAAAGTTTATCGATGATATAATTGATCTGGTCGATGACCTTGCCCTCGATCTCATACGCGAACAGGCGCTTGTGGTAGGTGTAGGTCCACTTACCCTCCTCGGGAGCGATCCAGTGATCATGGACGCCGTCGACAACCTCCTGACGGTAGATCTCGAGGTCCTCGAGTCCGCCGGGAAAGGCGCGGTGGATGCGGGGCTCGGCAAAAGGGTCCTCCGCCACCCAGAGGATGGTGCAGTCCCTGCTCGGGGGGTCGCCGGGCTTGTCGTACTCGGTCTTGACGGCGATGCCCTGGTTCCAGCAGGCCAGGACCGCTTTTTCCCAGGCTTCGGGCAGCGTCCTGCCGTGGACGTATAGGGTCGGGATGTTACCGTTCATGGTCACCTCACCGGGTTCGAATTCAGGACATGAGGACCCGCCGCTGCCGAGGACGAGGCCGACCTGGGGCCGGGCGGCATGAGCTGGAGAGGGCGTATGTTTTGCGGGCATGGCTCCGATTCTAAAAATAGCACAGCCGGGGAAATATGACAACCAGCCAAGCCGTCCAAAATTGCCGATAGGACGTGAGTCGGAATTCCGGGTATTATCAGGAATCGGCGTCATCGCTTAAGAAGAAAGAATCCTTGGGAACATTTCTTTTCGTGCAATTGAATAAATGCGGAGGGGGGCCCATCGGCTTATCCGACAGGGGGAACCGACGGGATTGGTTCCCCGGGGGCCGGGGGCTGAGGGCGGCTCCAGGCCGCTCGCAATTCCTCTCGGCAATTTGAAATATTCCCGCGAAACGGTTAAGATACCGGAGAGGGACAACAATGACCAACGAATTATTCGAAGAAGTCAAACGTAAGAGGATCGCACTTCTTATCGACGGGGACAACGCCCAGCCGTCGCTGACCGGAAAGATTCTGACCGAGGCCGGTAAATACGGCCTGGTCACAATCCGCCGGATCTACGGGGATTGGACGACCGTCAACATGCAGGGCTGGAAGCACACGCTCAACGAAAATGCCATCCAGCCCATCCAGCAATTCCGCTACACCGTAGGCAAGAACGCCACGGACAGCGCAATGATCATCGACGCCATGGACATCCTCCACGGCCACCTCGTCGACGGGTTCTGCCTCGTTTCGAGCGACAGCGACTACACGCGGCTGGCGACGCGAATCCGCGAGATGGGGTTCTTCGTCATGGGCATCGGCAAACAGACCACACCCAAGGCCTTCGTCAACGCCTGCAATCTCTTCATCTATACCGAGAACCTGGTCCCAAAGAAGCGGTCGCGGAGGGAACAACCTCATGGCAGGCGGCCCGACGGGGCGCAAGAGCCGGAAAGGCGGGACGAGCGGGAGGAAGAGGGAAAGCCGAAGAGGTTCGATCCGGTCCCCCTCCTCAGGGGGGCTTTCGACATGGCGGTCGAAGAAGGCGGCTGGGCGAGCTTGAGCACCATCGGCTTCTACCTCCGCCAGCTCGACCCCGGCTTCGATCCCAGGACCTACGGCCATAAGCAGCTTTCGCAGCTCATCAAGTCGTACTCCGATCTTTTTGAGCTCAAGTTCCAGGACGACAAAGGCCGGACCAACGTATACATCCGGCTGAAGGAATCCTGAGGGGGGGCGGGAATGCCGGGACGATCCAAGCAGGCGGACAGGGAAACGGGGCTGCCCGACAGGACGGTTCGAGCCTCCTATCGATCTCCGATCGGCGTCATCGAGGTGGTGGGAACAGAGCGGGGGGTCTTGTCGTTGGATTTTACGGACGGTGCGAAGGCCCATGCGCGGCCGGCCGCGCCCATCCTCGCGGAATGCCTGAACGAGATCGATGAATACTTCCGTGGCCGAAGGAAGGTATTCAGCCTCGTTCTCGACCTCCGGGGGACGGATTTCCAGAAAGCGGTCTGGCAGGAACTCCTCAAAGTCCCCTTCGGGACGACGACCACTTACGGGGCGATCGCCCGGGCCCTGAAAAACGGGCAGGCGATGCGCGCCGTCGGCGGCGCCAACCATAGGAACCCGGTCTCTATTATCGTTCCCTGCCACCGCGTCATCGGGGCGGACGGGAGCCTTACCGGCTACGGCGGCGGACTTTGGCGCAAAGAATGGCTCCTGGCCCACGAAAGAAAGCACGCGTAAGCGGCCTGAAGCCGCCCTCACTCCCCCGGTCCCCGGGGAACCAGTCCCGTCGGTTCCCCCCGTCGAAAAGGCGACGGGTCCCCTCTCCGCTACGGGGGCTTGAGGACGGCATTCAGTGCCGCTCAGACATTGGGCACTTTTTTTATTGCATTCGTATTAATACCAGAGACTCGGTTCATGTCCCGGAATTCCGACACACGTTCTATCGACAATCTTAGGGCAATCTTGGGATTGGCATTCCGGCCGTTCCGGCGTTAGAATAAAAGCCGAATCCCCTTCAGGAGGCATGCATGACCGTCGAAACCCTCAGTCAGCTTTTTATTAACACCATCCGGTCCTATCCTAAAGACAACCTGCTGATGTTCAAAAAGGGGGGGGAATACGTTTCCCTCTCTTCCCGGGACGTGTGGGACCGCGTGCGGTTCCTGTCCCTAGGGTTGAGAGTGCTGGGGCTACAGCCGAGGGACAAGCTCATCATTCTCAGCGAAAATTGCCCGGACTGGGTGATGACGGATTTTGCGGCCCTCTGCGCGGGTGCGACAACGGTTCCCATCTATCCGACCCAGATGCCGGAACAGATCAAATACATCATCGACAACTCCGACGCCAAGATCGTCGTCTGCTCGACGCGCGAGCTCTGGCGCAAGGTCGAAACGGTCCGAAAGGACCTGACCAAGGTCACGCATGCCATCCTGTTCGAAGATGCGGCCCCGGAAGGGGTCCTCACGCTTGCCGGGGTCATCGCCGACGGGAAGGCCGCCGCCGAGGGGGGAGGGGACGATTTCGAGAAAACCGCCCTCGGGATCCATCCGGACGAAGTGGCGTCCATCATCTATACTTCGGGGACCACGGGCATTCCCAAGGGCGTTATGCTGTCCCATGCCAACATCGTCCACAACATCAAATCCCTCAGGGCCATCGTCGAGTTCAAGGACACGGACGTTATCCTTTCCTTCCTGCCTCTTTCCCACATCCTGGAGAGGATGTGCACATTCGCATTCCTTTACGTCGGGGCCACGATCGCTTATGCCGAAAGCATCGAGACCGTCGGGGAGAACCTTGTCGAAGCCCGGCCGACGATCATGGTCAGCGTGCCGCGGCTCTTCGACAAGATCTACGCCAGGGTTATCGACCAGGTCCTGGCGGGCTCGGCCCTCAAAAAGAAGATCTTCTTCTGGGCCGTCAGAGTCGGCAAGAAACGAGGGCAGATGAAGCTCCGCGGAGAGCCGATGACCGGGGGGCTTAAGTTCCGATACGGGGTGGCCCAAAAGCTCGTCTTCTCCAAGATCCTGGCAAAGACAGGAGGCCGGGTCCGGTTCTTCGTTTCGGGGGGGGCCCCCCTCTCCAAGGACATCGCCGAGTTCTTTTATGCGGCGGGGTTGACGGTCATTGAGGGATACGGGATGACGGAGACTTCCCCGGTCATCGCCTGCAACACGATCGAGGGCGTCAAGTTCGGGACTGTGGGCAGGCCCGTCCCCGGCGTCGAGGTTAAGATTGCTCCGGACGGGGAGATTCTGACGCGCGGCCCCAACCTGATGAATGGATATTATAAGAAAGAGGCCGAAACGCGGGAGGCCATCATCGACGGTTGGCTACACACCGGGGACATCGGCGCCTTTGACGACGAGGGGTTCCTGGTTATCACCGACAGAAAGAAGGACCTCATCATCACGGCCGGCGGCAAGAACGTCGCTCCCCAGCCCATTGAGAACCTCTTAAAGACGAGCCCTTACATCACGAACGCGGTCGTCGTCGGCGGGAACCGCAAGTTCATATCGGCCCTCATCGTGCCGAACTTCGACAAGCTGGAGGTCTACGCGCGGGCCGGAGACATCCCCTTCGGCAACCGGGCGGAGCTCGTCGGCCGGGAAGAGATCCGAAACTTCCTGCTGGCCGAGGTGAACCGATGCACGCCGAACCTGGCCCCTTACGAGCGTGTGAAAAAGATCGTCCTTCTCGACCGCGAGTTCGAGATCGAGGCGGGCGAGATCACCCCGACGCTCAAGGTCAGGCGGTCCATCGTCGAGCAGAAATACAAGGGCTTGATCGATACGATGTATAGAGAATAAGAGAAAATTCCGCCCTTGCCGGCGTCCTTCGTATTGTGGTGGAAAATGGGCGGCATGACGCTGATCTGACCCCTCCGCCGGACGAGGGGCACCGCCGACGGCTGCGGGAAAAGTTCCTCCAGGGCGGGCTCTTGGGGTTTCTGGACTACGAGATCATCGAGCTCCTTCTGACGCTCGGCACGCCTAGGCGCGATTGCAAGGAACCGGCCAAGGAGGCGCTAAAGGAGTTCCAGAGCTTTCACGGCGTCCTGGAGGCTTCATCCCGAGACCTGCTGAGGATCCGGGGAATCGGGCCCCATAACGTCTTCGGCTTGAAGCTCGTCCAGGAGGTCTCCCGACGCTTCCTCAAAGAGAGAATGATGAGCCGGCCGGTCTGCCACTCCTCCCGGGAGGTGTTCGACTATCTTTATCACGCCCTGCGGGAACTCCGGAAAGAGCAGTTCAAGGTTATCTTCATGGACACCAAGAACCAGGTCCTCGAGGAGAGGACGCTTTTCGAGGGGACCGTGGACTCGAGCGCCGTTTATCCCCGGGAGGTCATCAGGGACGCCCTTCGTTATGAGGCCTCGTCCATGATTTTCGTCCACAATCACCCCTCGGGAGACCCGGAACCGTCATTTTGCGACAAAGAGATCACCCGCGATCTGGTCTTCGCCGCCCACGTCATGCAGATCAAGGTCCTGGACCACATCATTATCGGCAACAATCGCTACTTTTCGTTCGCCGATCAGGGACTTATCGAGGAGTACAATCTGATGTTCCTCAACATCTTGAGATGAAGGGCAAAAAAAGGTAAACTCTAGGCAGGGAGAACAAAATGCCAGGCGACAGAGAAATAGCCCGTAACGTCATGCCCAAACCCATCCGGGAGATCGCGAAAGAGATGGGAATAGGCGACGAATTTCTGGAGCCTTACGGACGATATAAAGCCAAGATCCTCGTCGGGAAGATGCCGCGGCAGACGGAAAAAAGGGGGAAGCTCATCATGGCCACGGCCATGACTCCCACGGCGGCCGGAGAGGGCAAGACCACGACGGCCATCGGGCTCGCGGACGCCCTGAGGCGCCTGGGAATGCGGGCCATCGTTGCCTTGAGGGAGCCGTCCCTTGGCCCTGTCTTCGGGCTCAAGGGCGGAGCGACCGGGGGCGGCCGTGCCCAGGTCATGCCTTCCGACGAGATCAATCTTCACTTCACGGGCGATATCCATGCCATCACCTCCGCCCATAATCTTCTGGCGGCGATGGTGGATAACAGGCTGCACTTCGACGGCCCCTGCGGCGTCCTTGACGGGCGGTCCGTGAGCTGGAAGAGGGTCCTGGACATCGATGACCGTGTCCTGCGCGATATCGTCGTCGGCCTCGGGGTGCCCCTCCGAGGCATTGCCAGGGAAACCGGTTTCGACATCACCGCCGCTTCCGAGGTCATGGCCATATTTTGCCTGGCCAGGGACCTCGAAGACCTTAAAGCAAGGCTGGGGGGAATCGCGATCGGCTATTCGCCCGAGGGCAAAACCGTGTTCGCCCGGGACGTCAAGGCCGACGGCGCCATGACGGCCCTCCTCAAGGACGCGCTTAACCCGAATCTTGTCCAGACCCTGGAGGGGACACCCGCCCTGGTCCATGGCGGGCCCTTCGCCAACATTGCCCACGGCGCAAACTCCGTCATCGCCACCGGCCTGGGGCTCATGCTGGCCGATTATGTGGTCACGGAGACGGGGTTCGCTTCTGACCTGGGAGCGGAAAAGTTCTTCGACATCGTCGTCCGCACGGGCCAGGTCCCGGCGCCGGCGGCCTGCGTCCTCGTGGCGACACTCCGGGCCCTCAAGCTCCACGGCGGGGCGAAGGCCTCGGAGATCGGCAAAGAGAACGCCGCGGCCGTGGAAAAGGGACTGGAGAACCTCGCCAAGCATATTGAGAACCTGAGGACCTTCGGCACGCCCTTTGTCGTGGCCCTCAACCGTTTTCCCACGGACACGGAATCCGAGATCGGGACGGTCACCGCTTTCTGCGGGAAAGAGAAGGTCCGCTTCGCCCTGAGCGATGTCCACGGCAAGGGAGGGGAGGGCGGCGAAGCGCTGGCCCGCGAGGTGCTCGCGGCCATCGGGCAGGACGAGAACCGCTTTCGGTTCCTTTACCCGCTCGAGATGCCGCTCGTAGAAAAGATCGAGACGGTGGCCGGGCGGATCTATGGGGCCGACGGCGTCCGGCTAGAAATGAGGGCGAAGAGAGCGCTGGAGCGCCTGGAAGGCGACGGGTTCGGCCGGCTTCCGGTGTGCATCGCCAAGACCCAATACTCGCTCTCAGACAACGCCAGGCTCCTGGGCCGGCCCAAGGGTTTCACGCTCCTCGTGACCGATGTTTCGCTCAGGTCGGGCGCGGGCTTCGTGGTTGCCTTGTGCGGCGATATCATGACCATGCCCGGCCTGCCGAAAACGCCGGCCGCCGAGAAGGTGGACGTCAATAAAGATGGAGATATCGTAGGATTATCTTGATCGTTGAGGAGAAACATATGAAAGATGAAGAGAGCGATCCAAAGCAAACATCCAGGGGCAAGGCCATCGAGGCCGCTCTGTCCCAGATCGAAAAGCAGTTCGGCAAGGGCAGCGTGATGAGACTCGGCCAGAAGGGCGCCGCCGTCCCGGTCGATGCCATCCCGACCGGGTCCATCGCCTTCGACCTGAGCCTGGGCATCGGGGGCTTCCCGAGAGGGCGTGTCGTCGAGATCTACGGACCCGAGGCCACGGGCAAGACGACCCTGGCCCTCCACGTCATCGCCGAGGCCCAGAAGAAGGGTGGCCAAGCGGCCTTCATCGACGCCGAACACGCCATGGACTCGAAATATGCGGCCAGGATCGGCATCGACATCGATAACCTTCTCATCTCCCAGCCCGACTACGGCGAGCAGGCCCTGGAGATCGCCGAGGTCCTCGTCCGGAGCGGCGCCGTCGACGTCATCGTTGTGGACTCCGTAGCGGCCCTGGTGCCCAAAGCCGAGCTCGAGGGCGAGATGGGCGACGCCCACATGGGCCTCCAGGCACGCCTCATGTCCCAGGCCCTGCGCAAGCTCACGGCCATCGTCGCCCGTTCCAAAACGTGCTTCATCTTCATCAACCAGCTTCGGGAGAAGATCGGCGTCTTCATCGGTAACCCGGAAACGACGACGGGCGGACGGGCGCTGAAGTTCTACTCCTCGATGAGGATCGACATCCGCCGGCTGGCGACCCTCAAGGACGGCGACAGCACCATCGGCAACCGGGCCAAGGTCAAGATCGTCAAGAACAAGATGGCCCCGCCCTTTCGCGAATGCCAGTTCGACATCATCTTCGGCGAGGGGATTTCCCGGGAAGGGGACCTCGTGGACTGCGGACTTGACCACGGCATCCTGGAAAGGACCGGAACCTGGTATTCCTACGGCGGCGAGCGCCTAGGCCAGGGACGGGACAACGTGAAGCGGCTCCTCAAGGAGAACAAGGATCTCGCCAACAAGCTTGACATCGAGATCCGGAAAAAGGTCGGACTGATCAAGGACAAGGACGAAGCCAAGGAAAAATAGAGGGGATCTCCGGGCAACCGAGCCAGCGAAGAAACCAGGCTGCGCTCATTCTGTTCAGCTCATCCACGTCCGGAGACACCACAGCTCCCTCGGGATACGGCCGGTACATGTGATCGGCGTTCTTGACCCGGATGAACTCGGTCGGGACGCTTTTTCCTTTTGAGAAGCTGAAGGATGTGGTGATTCTCCCAAAATTGCCGATAGGATTCTTTCTTCTCAAGCGATGACGCCGACTTCTGGTGATGCTCGGAATTCCAGGGACACGATACCAATTCCAGAGAATTGGTTCATGTCCCGGAATTCCGACTCGCGTCCTATCGGCAATTTTGGGATTCTCTGCACGGATTTAAAAAAATAGCATATTCTATCTAAGGGAGATAATCTTTCCTGGGGGGAGAAAAAACTTCTACGACAACAGAATCTTCGAAGACCTCAACCCCGTGTTCGGTGTTCCCGGCGATCGTCCAGCCATCACCCGCTTCCGCAATAAAGCTTTCATCATCGATCACGAACTTCATCCGGCCTGAAACAAGATACCCTGTCTGCTCGTGGGGATGTGAATGTTTCGGGATAATGGCTCCCCTCGACAGCCTGAACTCGGTGAGATGGGTCTTTTCGCCGCAGGCGAGTGATTTGAAGCGAACCCCTTCCCTGGCTACTCGGTACTTTGATTCATTCTTCTTATAGAACATGTTACCTCTCCTCTAGAATTTTGCCTATCTTCGCCTGATTTTACAAGCCTCGACAGACGCAGATTCATTTCTCCTCCCTAGCTTCTTGTCCCAGACGTTCGATCCGGACTTCTTTGTCGCGTCCGTTTTCGCATTATTGACAGTGATCGCAGGTAGGGAGTATCTTTCTTCCGGGAGGCGAAGACCAAATTCCGAGCTTTATACCTTTCAAGTCGAGCAACCTCCTACGGTCCACCATCTCGGTCAATTTGACCGGGTAGATCGTGAGTAAGGAACGGCTCACGCAGATATTCCAGAAGGACAAGGACGTTCTCAGGTAGGGTTCCGGAACGTTCCGGCGCCGGACGGGGAGGAGGTTCCATGACGATTTACAACCTGATCAGCTTCACCGGCATCTTCGTCCTGGCCTTCGTCGCCTGGTTGCTTTCGAGCGACCGGAAAACGGTCAACTGGAGAGTGGTCGCCTGGGGCATCGGCCTCCAGCTCCTCTTCGCCTTCTTTGTCTTCGTCGTCCCCGCCGGGACCAAGGTTTTTCTCTTCATCAACGATGCCGTGGTCAAAGTCCTGGACAGCGCCCAGGCCGGGACCCGTTTCATTTTCGGCCGGCTGGCCCTGCCCCCCGGCGCGACGAACGAATCCGGGGAGACGTCCCTCGGCAACTTCCTCCTGTTCCAGGGCTTGGCGACGATCATTTTCTTTGCCGCCCTGATCGGAGCCCTGTACCACGCCGGTGTCATGCCCTTCTTCATCCGCCTCTTCTCCCGGGTCTTCACCAAGACCATGGGCATCAGCGGGGCGGAATCCCTGAGCGTCTCGAGCAACATCTTCGTCGGCGTCGAATCGTCGCTCGTAGTTAAGCCCCATCTTTCGGACATGACCCTGTCCGAGTTGACCACGATCATCACCGCGGGCATGGCCACGATCGCTTCGACCGTCCTGGCCGTGTACGTCATTTTTCTCAACCGGCTGCTGCCGACGATCGCCGGGCACCTCGTCTCGGCTTCGATCATCGCCGCACCTGCCTCGATCGTCATGGCCAAGCTCATCATGCCCGAGACCGGCCGGCCGCGGACGCTTGGTCTGGAGGTCAAGCCCCACTACGAGCGCGAGGACAACATCATGGTTGCGGTCATCAACGGGGCCAACGACGGCCTCAAGCTGCTGGGGGGGATCGTCGCCCTCCTGCTGGCCGTCCTCGGCTTGCTGGCCCTGCTGGACATGATCCTGGGCTGGGCGGGCGGGGGCCTCAACACGCTTTTCGGCCTTCATTTCGAATGGTCCCTCAAATCCCTGTTCGGCTACGTCCTCTACCCCCTGACCGCCCTCCTGGGTCTTCCGCCCGCGGACATCCTGCCCGTCTCCAAGCTCCTCGGCGAGCGGGCGGTGGCCACGGAGGTCGTCGCCTACCAACATCTGGCCGACCTCATGGCGCGCGGCGGTTTGACCTCGGTCCGCTCGGCCATCATCGCCTCCTACGCCCTGTGCGGATTCGCCCATTTCGCTTCGCTGGCCATTTTCGTCGGGGGGACCGGGGCCCTGGCTCCCTCCCGGATCAAGGACCTTTCGCGGATCGGCTTGCGGGCGCTCCTGGCCGCGACCCTGGCCTGCCTGATGACGGGCGCTGTGGCCGGCACGTTCACAACGAGCGGTTCGTTTCTTTTCGGACATTAGGCCGGCGTGAGATCCGGCCGCAGTGGCGCGCGTCTCTTCAGATGTGTCCCCGACGTCCGAGGAACGGCTGTCCTGCTTGGTCATAATCCATGGAAATTTCCCCTTGCTTAATTCCTACATTATTGATAGTATTTAGGAAGAGAGAGAAAACAATGATCAATAGAAGGGACTTCATCGCGCTCACGGGCGCCGGGGGAGCGGCCTGGCTTGCGGCCGGGGCCTTCCCGTCCACGGCGCGGTCGGCCCAAAAGGAGGAAAGGAACATGGCTTACGTCGCAAAGGATTACACCAAGCTCATCAGCATGCCGGGGTTCAGCGAGACGCTTCTCAAAAACCACTTCACGCTGTATCAGGGCTATGTCACCAACACCAACAAGGTTCTCGACACACTGGCCCAGATGCTTAGGGACGGCAAGACGGGGACACCGGAGTACGCCGAGATCAAGCGGCGGCTCGGCTGGGAGTGGAACGGCATGAGGCTCCATGAACTTTACTTCGAGAACCTGGGCGGGAAAGCGGCCCTCGAAACGGCTGGAAAGCTTGCCGGAAAACTCGCTGGGGAATTCGGGAGCTATGAGGCGTGGGAGAAGGATTTCAAAGCCACCGGAACGATGCGCGGTATCGGCTGGGTCGCCCTCTACCTGGACTCGGCTTCCGGGCGGCTGATCAATTTCTGGATCAACGAGCACGACACCGCCCACCCCGCCGGCGGCGTGCCTCTCTTGATCATGGACGTTTTCGAGCACGCCTACATGATCGATTATGGGCTGAAGAAGGCGGACTATATCGAGGCGTTCTTCAAGAACATCGACTGGACGGCCGTCGAGTCCCGCCTCAAGTAAAGCTCCGCGATCCAGCCCGACAGGGTCAGGCCGGAGCGCCCGATCTTCGGCAAGGTCCGACACATGAATGCCGCGGGCGTGTGCCGCAAATTCGACGTCGAGATCTATGTCAGCAAAATCGCGGGGTTGGAGGTTGCGGGCCGATAGAGTTCTTTCTTCTCAACCGATGACGCCGATTTCCGGCGATCCCCGGAATTCCGGTTCACGTCCTATCGGAAATCCTAGATTCCCCTGAAAACATCTCTTTTCTTGTGATTGAGTCAATAAGGGCCAAATTCTTACTGGGCGGCACTGGATGCCGCCCGTAAGCCCCCGTAGCGGAGGGGGGATCCGTCGGCTTATCCGTTGGGGGGAACCGACGGGACTGGTTCCCCGGGGGCCGGGGGCCAAGGGCGGCTCCAGGCCGCTCGCACTTCCCGTCTTGCTTTTCCTCCGGTTTTCGCATATTAAGGAAGGGCGAGAATTCCGCTCGCCGGGCCTGAGAAGCCCGGGGCGCGAGGGAGGTAACGGTTCATGACGACTCAAGCTAAAAAAAGCCCTAGGACGGCCGGACTTCCCCCCGGGACCCTGGTCCACATCGGCGAAAAGCATGTCGAGAAGACCCGGATCACGGTCGTGGACTACGATGAGCAGACGTTCCAGGAAAAGGAGGTCGCGACCGTAGAAGAGTGCTTCGAGTTCAAAGAGACGTCGACCGTCACCTGGATCAATGTGGAGGGGCTCCACGACGTCGGGATCATCGAAAAACTGGGCAACCGCTTCGGCCTCCACCCTCTCATTCAGGAGGATATTCTGAACACCGCCGAGCGGCCGAAGATGGAGGATTACGAAGACCACATCTTCCTCCTGCTCAAGGTCTTTGTCCTAGGCAACAGGAATCATGACGAGAAGATTCAGCAGGTCAGCCTGGTCCTCGGATCCAACTTCGTCATCTCCTTCCAGGAGAAGGAGAGCGGGGTTTTCGACCCGGTCAGGGACCGGATCCGAAAGGACAAGGGGCGGCTGAGGAAGCTTGGGCCGGACTACCTGGCCTATGCCCTCATCGACGGCATCGTGGACGGCTATTTCGGCTTTCTGGAAAAGCTCAGCGAGGAGATCGAGTTGCTGGAGGACGAGCTGGTCACCGATCCCAAGCGGGAGATCCTTCAGAAGATCCATAGCTTGAAGAGGGAGATGATCTACATCAGGAAGTCGGTCTGGCCCCTCCGGGAGGTCGTCAACGGGCTGGAGAGGCTCGAGACTCCCCTCATCAAGGAGACCACGGACGTCTTCCTGCGCGATGTTTACGATCACACCATCCAGGTCATCGATTCCGTGGAAACCCTCCGCGACGTCCTGTCGGGGATGCTCGAAACATACTTGTCGAGCGTCTCCAACCGCATGAACGAGGTCATGAAGGTTCTGACCATCATCGCCACGATCTTCATCCCCCTGACCTTCATCGCGGGTGTCTACGGCATGAACTTCAAGTTCATGCCCGAGCTCGAGTGGCGGGGGGGGTACTTCGTGATCATCGGCGTCATGGTCGCCGTGGCCTTCGTCATGCTCATCTTCTTCCGGAAAAAGAAGTGGCTCTAGGAGCCGATTTCGGCGACGCCGCGGCCCGGATTGTGCTATAAATTGGGCCTCGCGAGCGGTGTCCCTTGCGGGAAGTTGACGATGGAAAGGACGAAAGAAGCATGAAAAAAGCTTTGGTGTGCGGCGCGGGCGGTTTCATCGGGAGCCACCTGGTCAAAAAGCTGAAAAAGGATGGTTATTGGGTCAGGGGCGTCGATCTGAAACATCCCGAGTTCTCGTCTTCGGCAGCCGACGATTTCCGGGTCCTGGACCTTAGAGACGAGAAGAACTGCCAGGTCGCCGTCAAAGCTCCGGAGGGGGGCTTTGATGAGGTCTATCAACTGGCCGCCGACATGGGCGGCATGGGCTTCATCCATTCGGCCGAATGCGAGATCATGAGGAACAGCGCCCTGATCAATATCCACATGGTCCACTCAAGCGCTAATGCCGGCGTCAAGCGTTACTTTTTTTCTTCCTCGGCTTGCGTCTATAGAGATATGGAGGCCGGAGAACCGGAGCTCGGTGAGGAGGACGCGTATCCGGCCCGGCCCGACAACGAGTACGGCTGGGAGAAGCTCTACGCCGAACGCATGGCCATGGCCTATGGCCGCCGATCCGGGATAGCCGTCCGCCTGGCCCGGTTCCAAAACACTTATGGCCCGGAGGGGACGTGGCGCGGCGGAAGGGAGAAGGCCCCGGCGGCGCTCTGCCGGAAGATCGCCGAGGTTGAGGACGGCGGGACGATCGAGGTCTGGGGCGACGGCACGGCCCTGAGGGCCTACACGTATATCGAGGACCTCCTCAACGGCATCCTCATGCTCATGCATTCGGACCTCGAGGACGGAGTCAACATCGGCCGCCGGGAATATGTCAGCGTGGACGAGCTGGCGCAGACCATCGCCGGGATCTCCGGCAAGAAGATATTTTTCAAGCACGTCGAAGGGCCTGTCGGGGTCAAGGCACGTAACTTCCGCAACGACCGCATCTCGTCGATCGGCTGGAGGTCCGAGTTCTCGTTAAAGGACGGTTTATCCCGGACCTACCCCTGGGTCAAAGCCCGTGTGGAGGCCGCCAAGAACAAATAAATGAAGACCGGCGCCTGGGATTATCTGATCGTCACCGCTTCCAATGAGCGTCAGGCATCCGCCTATTCGGAACAGCTCGCCCTCCGCAAGGGCCTAGGACTCATCCCCGGCGTCCGCGAGGTTCTGGCGGTCGCGGATCCAGGCGGCAAGCGCGTCGGGAGCGGGGGAAGCACGGTCTGGTGCCTACTCAAGGTCCTGGAACGTGAGCTCGGGCCGGAGCTCCCAAAGAGAACAGACCTAAAAGTCTGGACAGCGGCCCTCTCCCGGCTTCGGATCCTGATCGTCCACGCGGGCGGGGATTCCAAGCGTCTGCCTGCCTACGGTCCCTGCGGCAAGATCCTCATCCCTATCCCGGGAGAATCCGATCGCGCCCTGGGAATGACGATCTTCGACCGCCTTGTCCCGGTCTACCTCGGCCTGCCCGGGACGGCGCCAGGCAGGGGTCAGGTCGTCGTGACAACGGGCGATGTGCTCCTGACATTTGACCCAGCCGCCGTTAGGTTCGCTGATGAAGGGATCACGGGCCTCGGTTGTTACGCCGCCCCGGAGCTGGCCGCGAACCACGGGGTCTTCTGCCCGGACGGGGATGGGCGGGTCCGCCTGTTCCTCCAGAAACCTTCGCCGGCCGAACAGTCTAGGAGAGGAGCCATTCAAAGACACGGCCGATCGGTCCTGGACATCGGTGTCATGAGCCTCGATGCCCGCGCCGCTGTAGCGCTCATCACGATCTTCCAGGTCAAAAGAAGCGCCGCCGGCGGACTCGAGTGGGAAGGCGACATGGCGGCCGCGGTCGAAAAGGCCGGGCTCGATTTCTATCGCGAGGTCTGCTGCGGCATGGGAACGGAGGCCGAATTCCCCGGTTATACCGATGCCGTGAAACGGGCCGGTTCCGGACTCGGCTCGCGACATCTGCGGCGGGTCTTCGACAAAGTCTCAAAAATTCCCTTCCATCTTTCCCTCCTGCCCGGATGCGGCTTTATCCACTTCGGGACGCCGCGCCAGCTCATCCGGAGCGGCAGCGACCTCTTGAGCATGGACCTTGGGGCTTCGCACGAAGGGTCCCTGCTCTCGATCAACAACGACGTCTCCGGCGGCGGCCGGATCGCCGGAGAAGACTCCTGGGTTGAGGGCTGCCGTGTTCATTCGGAACTGATATTGGGCGGAGGGAACGTCGTCACCGGAGTGGACGTCAGGACTCCCCTGGCCGTACCGAAAAATGCCGCCCTCGATGTTCTGGAAGGCGCCGATCGTAATGGGAAGCGGGCCTGGTTCGTCCGGTGTTATGGGACCGATGATATCCTCAACAAGCCCGCAGGCGAAGGCGCCCTCTTGGCGGGCCTCCCTATTGGAGAATGGCTCAAAGCCATGGATGCGAGGGTGGGGGACGTCTGGGGTGAAGGCCTTGCTCGCGGCGAGCGTCAGGCCTGGAACGGCCGCTTTTTCCCTGTCGTCCGCTCGCCGGAAAAGTACAGGGACTGGCTATGGATGCTCGAGCCGAAGCGGTCGTCCCCCGCTCAGAGGAAGGCCTGGAAGAGGGCGGACCGGTGGAGCTTCGCGGAGATGGCCGGCCTGGCTTCCCAGCCCGAATTTCACCTCAGGCGGGCCGAGAACCGGGCCGGGGAGCTGAGGGGCTCCCTGCGAAGGCTGTTCCGACCGGAGAGCGGCTTCTCCGCGGCCGAGCTTTCATTCGTCTTCCGAACAATCGGCCCCGAAAAACGGGCGGAGTGGCTCTCGGGGATCATGGATGAAGCCTTTCTCCATTTCGGCGGCGAGAAATACTTCCCCGGGACGGAACAGCTCGAATTTTCGAGGATGCTGCACACCATGGGTTCGGCCGTCGCGCTGGGGACCGGGGAGGGCGACCGCGGCTGGAAGAAAACGCTCGGGGCGGTCCGGGCGCGGCTGTCCGCGGCCCAGAGAGCCTGGCTCGCCGGCCTCGGGTTTGGGGAAAACGCGTTCAGGAACCCAGGCGCGTGGGCGGAGGAGGCAAGGAATGCGGCGTTCGAAAACGTCGGCCGGACCATCGTCCTGAGCAGCCGGAGCAACGCGGACCATCCGAAAAGCGCCCTTCGGAGCGACGAGATCATCTGGGGCAGGGCGCCGGCGCGGCTTGACCTCGGAGGAGGCTGGTCGGACACGCCTCCGTATTCCCTGGAGCACGGCGGTTCGGTCATCAACGCGGCCGTGAACCTCAACGGCCAGCCGCCCATTCATGTTTATGCCCGTGTCATCAGCGAGCCGGAGATCCGCATCGGCTCCATCGATCACGGCGCCCGGGTCGTCATCCGAGAGCTTCGTGACCTTCTCGATTACAGGCAGCCGTCAAGCCGGTTCGCCCTGGCCAAAGCCGCCCTGGTTATGTCGGGGTTCTCGCCGGACTCCGCCGCCTGGCCGCGGAAGGCCGGGACGCTCAGGGATATGTTGAAGCTCTTCGGTGGGGGCGTTGAGCTGACGACTCTGGCTGCCATCCCGAGCGGCAGCGGCCTGGGGACCTCGAGCATCATGGGAGCCGTCCTGATGGCCGTCATCCATAGGATGATCGGGCGGCGGCTTTCGCCGCAGGAGCTTTTCCACGGGGTGCTGCGTCTCGAGCAGGAGCTGACGACGGGCGGCGGCTGGCAGGACCAGATCGGCGGGGCCGTTGGCGGCGTGAAAATGATCACAGCGGAGGCCGGGCTCATCCCGGACCCAAGGATCCATTTCGTCCCCCCGGACGTCTTGAACCCGGCGGCGAACGGCGGTCAGACGCTCCTCTATTACACGGGGATCCGGCGGTTGGCAAAGAACATTCTGCGCACCGTCGTCGGCAACTACCTCGACCGCGATCGCGGGGCCATGGAGACGCTCCGGCGCCTCCACGCCTTTCCGCCGGCGATGGCAAACGCCATGTCCGCGAAGGACATCCGGGCGTTCGGCGAGCTTATCGACCTGGCCTGGAATTTGAACAAGGCCATCGACCCGGACTCGACGACGGACGTGATCGAGGGGATTCTGGCGCGGGTCAAACCGCAAATCCATGGGGCCAAACTACTCGGCGCGGGCGGAGGAGGGTTTCTCCTCATCGTCTGCAGATCGCCGGAGGATGCCGCGGCCTCGCGGAAAACCCTCGAATCGGAACCCCCCAACGACCGGGCCCGGTTCTTCGACTTCGCGACGAGCTCCGAAGGCTTGGCCGTCACTGTCTGCTAACCGATCAATCGGAGTGAAACAATTCCCGCATCGGTGCCCACCATTCGCCTTTTGCGGCCGTTTCGACGGGTTGCTGGCAGGGGTCGGTGAGCTTCCACCATTCCCGCGTTTTGGGATCGGCGGCCATTTTGGCCATATCGGCCGCGTAATCCAAGCCGACGTATTCGAAGTAGCTGAATAGAAGCTCGTCCCGGAAGAAGATCGAGTAGTTCCGGATGTTGCATTCCCGGATCATCCGCAGGACCTCCGGCCAAACCGCGCGATGGAGTCGCTCGTATTCCTCGAACATCTTCGGCCTGACCCTGATCACTTGAGCGTATCTCCTCATCATGGACTCCTTGATATCATCGATGTCCTTTGTCAGCCGCGGCTCGCCGTAGAGAAGGACGGCTTGGCCGCCAATGACCATGTACGGGCCGCCTTCCCGGAGATGACCGCCAGCGTGCAAGGAACCAGGTCGCTTACGGAGAATAGTATGAATATCCCGGCGAAAACGACAGAACGCCGGTTGTTGATGACATGCTCATTAGGTGTTATCGGATCTTCAAGAGTTTCGCCAGGTTCGCGTCAGGGTCGACGGCCAGCTCGATCCTCCCGTCGCGGGAGGTGAAGAGAGAGGTGACGCCCGGCCCGTGACCCGCAACCCAGCTCCGGCTATGGGAGATGACGCCGACCGTGATGGCGCCTTCCCGATAGATCCGGCCGTAGGTGGTGTCCGCGTTCACGATCCCGACGAGATCGCCGAAGCGGAGCCTCTCCAGTCCGTATTCCTTGATCGTTCCGGAATCGAAAAGCTGGATGTCGTAGTCTCCCCTGTAGGCGTTGTCCGCGCCGAGGCCGGAGCCCATGATCTTGGCCGGGATCTTGATGGCGACCGGGATCCTTAGCTTCCCGTCAATCGTGACACCCATTCCGGCCGCGGTCAGCGCGTCGATGAGCTCGGGCCCGACGTTCATGGCCGTGACGCCGGCGACGTTCCTAAGCTCCATCCCGAAGCCTATGGCGTAGATCTGCATCTTGTCGCCGATGGTCAGTTTGTTGAAAACGGAGGCGTCCGGGAAATCAACCATGACGTGCTCGGCGCCGCCGTGCTTGCCGATGACGCAGCCCATCGTTCCCTTCCCCTCTCCATCCCAGATCTTGACCCTGTTCCCGATGCAGGCCAGGGTGTTCAAGCCGCGGCTCTCGGAACCTGCCCGGGACCCTTCCCGTCCCAGGTTGTAGAGCGTCACCGCCGGTTCGACATGGTCGCCGGCCAGGTTGACCGCGCTGTCGCCGGACCGGAAGTTGTAGGTGATGCTCCCGGTTCCCGGATGGAGCTGAATCCTTCCTTCCGGGTCGATGTCATAGGGCGAGTCCCCGAAACCGGCCGGCGCGATGAAGCCGACGACCGCCTGCTTTACGAGCATGTCCTTGTTGTACTCGAGGGGCTTGATGGGGACGGCTTTGCCCGCCGCCTTTTGCCCTTCGGACCTGAGCCCGGCCGGCCCCGCGAGCAGGGCAACGGCCGCGGCCGCGACAAGCATAATCCCTAAATGATGTCTGAACTCGTGATCCATGTCTTTCCTCCTATTCAATCGCAGGCGGGTCCGGGAGCATCTCCCGCCTTCCGAATCCGCGCGGACAGCGCATAGTCTTCCATGATCTCTTCGAACATCTCAGGCTGTCTTTCTTTGAGCTCGATCGCGTAGTCGAGGAACCGGCGGATCCCATCGCCCAGGACCTCGTAGACCTTGGCCTTTATCCGCGGATGACCGAGGGCTTCATGGATGAACAGCCGGCCCGGATTGCGTTCCCTGTAGCCTCGGACGTCGCTGACGAAGTGAAGGATGGAGATCATGTCGCGGAAGATCTCCTCGAAATTGAAGGTGATGGCCCTTTCCATGAAGTTGCGCCAGACCCTTTCCGCCTTGGCGTATTCAAGGATGACCGGCTCCATGGCCTCGGGACTCTTATACTCGACGGCTTCCGCTTTTAGGCGCATCCCTTTGAGATCCTCCAAGGAGGCGGTCCGGATCTCATCCATGGTGAAGGCCGGCGCCTTGAGGGCCGCGAAGTCCGCCAAAAAAAGATCCCTCATTTCGGAGCGGAAAAGATGGCTCTTGATGAACATCAGCTGCCGCCGCTTTTCGCGGCGGTCGTGCCTCTGCAGGGCCCGCTCGACAATGAAAACGGCGACCATGACCTCGATGGGGATGGCGGCCAGGTGATAAAAGAACTCGAAGCCGGTCAGTTTCTCGACGATGATGAAGACGACCGACGAGCCGATGAACCCGGCGCCAAGCCAGAAGTGTTTCGGGAGTCTCATGACGTGTTCCTCATGAAACCATCGTATAGCACAGTAAAAGGGCCAAAATCAAACCGCGCGCGCTCCGCGTGGCGCGTCAGCCGCAGACGGCCTGGAAGACACGGAGGAAATTCATCCAACACAGTTTCTCGATGCTTTTTCTGGGGAGCTCCGCTTCGGCCAACCGGTCCCGGACGAGGCCGAGGCCCCGGCATCCCGTGACGCCTTCGGGGAGGTCGGGCACCCCGTCGAAATCCGAGCCGAAGGCCACATGGTCGTCGCCGGCGACGGTCAGCATGTGGAAGAGGTGTTCGAGGTAGCGGTCCAGCGGGACCCGATAGGCCGCCATGGCCTTGCGGAAGCTCTCCCCCATGGCCCGGAAGACCGCAAAATGCTTGGCAGGATCCGGGCCGGCCTTTTCCTCTTCCTTTTCGATCTTCGAGAACATCTCTCCCAGCTTTTCGGAGGCCTTCGTGTAGCCCGCGTCGAGGAAACCGGGATAGATATTCACCCCAACGAGGCCGCCGCCCGCAGCGATCCTCTTGATCAGCGGGTCCTTGAGGTTTCGGGGGACCGGGCAAAGGGCATGAGCGCAGGAATGGGACGCGACGATCGGCCGGCAGCTCTGCTCGAGGACTTTCTCGACGGCCCGGTCGTGGGCGTGGGAGACGTCGATGATCATGCCAAGCTTGTTCATGGCCGTGATGACTTCCTCGCCGAAGCGCGTCAAGCCATCGAAGGACGGGGTCTTGTCGCCGCAGGAGATGATCCAGCGGTTGCTCCGCGAGTGGACCAATGTCAGGAGCCGGACACCCCGGGCATGAAATCTTTCGAGGTTCTTGAGATCGCCCTCCAGCGCGTCGCCGTTTTCCACGGCCAGGACGGCGGCGATCCTGCCCGAGGCACGGGCGGCAAGGGTTTCTTCGGAGTTGCGGCAGACGGTGATCTCCGCGCCGTGCGCGTCGATCTCCTTTTCCAGGGCGTCCAGCATCTTCGAGGCGAAATAGAACTTCCGGCCCTCCGGGAGGACGGGGGGGACGTAACAGGCGAAGACTTGGAGGCCGATCCCGGCATCTCTCATGGCGGGCAGGTTGACCTGGAGTCCGGGGTCATCAAGTGTCTTTCCCGCAGCGAGCCCCATGGACGTGTCGCAGTGCAGGTCATAGACGGGGATGGTGTGGTTCATGGGCCTGTCCTCTCTGAGGCTTATATCCTATTCGGCCGCTCCTGTCAATTTGGATTTTAGGGGGGATATCAGCTATGTCTATGATATAAAATGATTTATTGTTCTGCCCGCCGTGTTCTGACGTCGTTACCTGATGTCATAGCGGATGAAAGCGACATAGGCGGCGGCAAAGAGGATCAGGCCGGCGGCAAGGAGGACGGCGAAGGCGGGGAGGACCGACCGGACGCGGCCATTCAACCCTTCTTCCGTATACCGGAACCTCGGAGCGTCGCTCATGTCCACAGCTGTGTTCCACACGTCCGCCGAGGGGTCCTTGGTTCTCAAGTCTTCTATTTTCTTCGGCCGATAGTCCTCGTTGAAGGCCCGTTCCCAGATGGCGGACAGCGCGTCGAAGTGGGTTAGGTTTCGCACTCCTGTCGAGGAAAGATCCGTCGCCAAGTATGTGAGGCCGGCCAGCGGCGAAAGCATGGAGATCCGAACAGAGAGCTCGGTTTGGGCCTCCTCCCGCCGGCGGAGGTCCCGCGCGATCGCGCCGGCTTTTTCCCCCTGGATGCGGTTGGCCTCGGCCCAGACCTTATCGATCTCCGCGGCCGCGGCCTGATAGGCCTGCCGGTAGGCCGGGTCCTGGGCGACACGAAGCTTCGTTTCGGCCGCCGAAAGATTTTCCGCCAGAACGGGATACCGGCCGGTCAGCTCGCGTCTCTTTTCGGCCGCCATCTTCCTCCCCAATTCGTCCCGTTCGACATCCTGGATCCGCTCGGTCTCCCGGGCGATCTTGATCCTCGACGGAGCCGGCTTGATGAAGGAGGCGACGTAGGGGCTCAGGTTGGGGACGACCAGGACAAGGAGGACCCAGACGAAAAGCGAGGTCATGATGGAGGACGAACTCGACCGGTGGATCGACGAGAGGAGAACACCGATGAGGTCAAAAACCGTGACATATATCACCGAACCCAGGACGATCAGGCCGATAGCTCCCCAATCCGGACCCATCCATGCGACGCGCGGGTGGAGGAGAATGATGATCATTCCTGCTATTAGGGACAGGAGGAACGGCCAGATGAGAGTCATCACCCCTCCCGCGACCTTGGCCAGGATGACCTTCGAGCGCGAGAACCCGTTGGCCAGCATCAGCTTCAGGGTTCCGTCCTCCTTCTCGCCGCAGACGGCGTCATAGGAAAAGATGAGAGCGATGAGGCTCATGAGGACGGTGACGATGAATGTGAGGTCGATAAGCGGGAACATGACCGGCAGGGGATCGTCATCGAACTCCTCGATATTGACGTCGGACGTCAAGCCCCGGATAAGTGTTTGGAAGGGGACGGGCGGCTGGGAGGGACGGAGGATGTTTCCGATCCGGTTGAAGTGGGCGTAGCTTTTCATGTACCGCTCGATCTCGACCTGCCGCCGGGCGTATTCGTCCTGTTTTTTCAGATAATCGCCGGTCAGGAGGAGGGCCGTGACCGTTACAACGGCGAAAAGGAGGACGAAACTCACCAGGAACCTGAACGAAAGGATGTTGTTCCTGATCTCTTTGGCGATGAGCGTCCTCAGCATGTCTCTTACCTCACGTCGTATCTGATGAAGGCCCAGAAAGCCAGAGCGAAGGAAATGATGTTGAAGAAAACGAGCCAGGCCGCATCGAAGAGGGCTCCTTGGGCAAAGATTTCCGCTAGGGACCTCGGGACGTAACGGAAGGCGGGATATTCCGCGTTCTTGTTCGATGCTGCCCGGTTGGCGATGACTTTATCAATAATGGAGTTCTTGTACCGGACGACTTCCCGTTTCAGACGGCTTTCCTCCCCGATCCCGGTGCCGGCGATCTCGCTGGCCGCGTCGAGGAACCCGGCCGCGGGGGAGACGCGGTTGATGTCCCTGGAGAGGCGGACCAGCCGCTCGAACTTGCCCCGATAATCCTCCTCCATCCGGTCGTTATCGTCGCTCGTCGCCCTCATGTGGCCGGCCCAATCCCCGCCCTTGAGGCTCAGAAGGACCTCCCGCGTCCACGTCTGCCGGCGTTGTTCACTCAGGGCGCGGACCGATGGGACGCTCACGAACTGCCTGGCCAGGAGAGTGCCGAGGTTGGGGATGACGAAGACGAGGAGAGTCCAGATAAAAAGGAGGACAACGATGGAACTCGCCGACCGCCTGGTCAGGGTCGAAATCAGGATGCCCAGGGTCAGGAAGAAGCTCATATAGAGGAGCGACAACCCCAGGATGAGAACCAGGCGGCCGAGCCGGCCGGCCGAAAAATGGACGTTCGGATCGAGGAGAAGAAAGGCGGTTCCGAGGAGCGTCACCAGCAGGAATGGGACGGCCAAACTCAGAAAATTACCCAGCCACTTGCCGAAAAGGACGCGGGCCCTAGAGACGGAGCTTCCCAGGATGAGCTTCAGGGTTCCCCTCTCCCTCTCCCTGCTGACCTGGTCGAAGCCGAAGAGAAGCGCCACCAGGGACAGGACGACCCTGACAACATAGAGGAAGTCCGGCGCCGGGAAAAATGAATAGATGATGTTCCCCGACGACTGCCCCGCCCGGACCGTGATGCCGATGACGTCGATCTCGAAGGAGCGGGTCATGGCGTCCTCGAGTCCTTTGGCGAAGACGGCCATCGGATTGGGCGGGAGGAGGGCGATCGGCTCGCCGGGCTTCGGCCGGATGATCTGGAAGTCGGCGGTCCTCTGCGTGAAATCGCGATGCATGATGAAGAAGCTCGTTGCCGTGAGGAGGACGGTGAGGAGGAGGACGACGAAGAACTTGTAACTTGAGAGGTTCGAGAGGATCTCCTTGCGTGCAATCGTCCAGGTCACAGCGTCTCCTTATCGGACATCGTATTTTAAGAATCGAAAATAGACCACGGCGAAAGGCGCGATCAGCCAGAAGGCCAGCGAGACCAGGCTCCGCCAGTTTTCCTTGAATGCCTCGGCCAGCGAGGTGGACGCCACGGAAAATTTCGGCAGTTTCTGAAAGTCGACGGGCTGGACGGAAAAGCCCAGCGATGTCCCGCCGCGGGCACGTTGGGTCCGTTGTCCTCTCGGAATGAATCCAGAATAGAGCGAATAGCGGATCAACATGACTCTCTCTTACATAGCCAGCGGCTCGGAGCGCATGTAGTCGATATAGACCTTGACGAGGTCCTCGTACTGGAGGTCCTTGCGGGTCCGCTCCATGACCAGGCGTCCCTCCTTCATGATCCCGACCCGGTCCCCGATCTCCTTGGCCCGGAAGATGTCGTGGGTGGACATGAGGATGGCCTTGCCCTCGTTCTTGAGCTCGGCCAGGATCTCCAGGAACTCCTCGGCGGCCTTGGGGTCGAGTCCCGACGTCGGCTCGTCGAGAAGGATGGCCGGTGCGTCCTTGATGATGGCGATCGAGATGCCGAGCTTCTGCCGCATCCCTTTGGAGAAGTTCTTCAGCCTCTGCTCGAACGCCTTCTCCTGGAGAGAGACCCGGCGCATGACCCTGTAATAGTCCTCCTTCGTCAGGTCCGGCTTCCCTCCCAGCTTGGCGAAGAAGTCGAGGTTCTGTCGGGCCGTGAAGTTCCCGTAAAGCATGACGTTCTCGGAGACGAAAGCGACGTGCTTCTTGGCCTCCAGCGGGTCCCGGTTGACGTCGATCCCGTTGATGGTGCAGGTCCCCGTCGTCGGAGGGATGAAATTCAGGAAAAGGTTGATGGCCGTCGTTTTGCCCGCCCCGTTGGCGCCCAGGAGGCAATAGGCCTCCCCCGGCCGGACCTCCAGGTTCAGGTGGTCCAGGGCCAAGACCCCATCCTCATATCTCTTGGACAGGTCTTCGGCCTTCAGCATCGGAATGTTTATTGCCATATCGGCCTCCTTCTGCCGGGCGCCGCGCCCACGCTTGGAACGGTTTTCTTCGCTTCCTATCTTCGGGTCAGCCGGATGCCGAAGACGACAATGCCGACGAGCAGGCCGACGAGGAGAAGGATGAGGACGCTGATGCCGAGGATGTTGGTCTTCGAGCTGATGTGGATGCGGACGATGTTGTCCTCGGATTCGATCTTGCGGTTGTCGGCGACGCATTCGGTCCGGATCTTGGGTTCGTAATCGCCGACCGATACGTCCGGCGGCGGCAGGAAATGGATGGAGACGACCTCCTCCTGGTTCTGTTCAAGGGTCGCGATGAGGTCGGGCCGGACCTCGACCCGCCAGCTGAGGGGCAGGTCGGTCGAGATGCGGATGTTGTTGAGCTTGCGCGTGCCGGCGTTCTTGACCCGGACTTCCATGCTCACCGTCTGGCCGACCTTGATCTCGTGGTAGAGGTTGACGGCCTGGACCTCGATCTTGCCCACGCCCCGCGGGATGAGCTCGAGCTTCACACTCCCGGCCTTGAGGCCCTCGACGGCGCCGGGCTCAAGCCTGGGATTGGCAGCCGCGAGCTCCCGGAGTTTGGCGGACTGATCGTTGTCCAGGGCCAGGGCGAAGAACTCCAGGGGCTTGTCGATGACGACCTGGGCGTCGGCGTTCTTCGGCAGGTAGAGCTTGAGGGAGAGCTTCATGCTGGTGACGCCTTCCGTGAACTTGATCTGCGACAGCCGGGCCTGGGTCTGCGGGTCACTGAACTCGTAAGTGATGGGTTGGGGCAGGTTGACGAGCTCCAGCTTGAAGACATTGGCCTCACCGCTGAACTTTTCAAGGGACAGGTCGTAGGTGGCCTGGCTCTCCAGGTCGGCCTCCTGGGAGAACTGGGCCGAATTGATGGTGACGATGTTGGCACTGACGCCTTTCTGGAGATAGACCGATGTCGTCTCGGTCTTCCCGGAGTAAAAAATGGAGACATCCAAATTCTCGACGTCCTTGAGGAGCTGGAAGGTAACCGTCCGTTTCTCTTCGAGCGGGAGCGAGGCGACGATGAGTTCGTAGGGGTTGGAGATGATCTTGCCCTCCGTCAGGAGGGAGACGTAGACGTCCTTGATCTCTTTCATGAAATCCAGTGGGAAGAGGTCCTCGGCGCTGATATTGAGCTTGGCCAGTTCCTTAAGCTCCTTCGAGGAGTAGCGGAGCGTGACCCGGACGTACTTTTTCCCCCCGGCGTCCTGGAACTTGACGGCGCTGGCCACCGAGATCCTGGCTTCGCTGCCCATGAAGCTGATGAGGGCCTGCTGGTAATCGACCTGGGCTTGGAGGTAAGACGTCCGTCTCTGGGCGAAATCGGCCTCGGAGGTCAGGCCTTCCTCTTTCAGCTTCAGGTACCGGTCGAAATCGGCCTTTTTCAGCTCGAGCGAGAGCTGGGAGCTTTTCAGGCGGAGGAGCTTCATGTTCTGGGATTCCTGGGGCTGCGGGGATTGGGCGATGGCCGCCGCCGTGAACAGGAACAGAACGGCTAGGGCCGCTAGGACTGGTGTGGCGAAACGTCTTCTCATGGTTTTGACTCCTCTGTTAATAGAGCAAGAACCATGCCATCTCTTTCCTGCCGAGGATCTCGACGGCGTTCCGGATAGGGAAGCCTTCCGCGAGTAAATCATGACTCGATCCGGGTATCCCATTACCCATATTGCAATGAAAATCTCGCGGCTGCTGCGATGTCAGGTGAAAATTCCGGACCATTTTTGATATAATGCTGCCAGACCGCCTCCGGATTCCCCCGGAAAATCCGATTACCGGGCGGACGGACGTGACGAGGCCGACCGCAGCCATGAAACTGACAATTCGCGCCATCCGACGGAAGCTGACAGGGAAAACGAAAGAGGGGACCTTCCCGCTCCATGTTTTCAAGGAGTTCGAGGAAAGCCTCAATCTTATCGAGGACCTCGACCAGATCGCCCTGAATTTCCTGGGCAAGGTCCGGGAGATTGTCCCGGCCGATCGACTCGCCCTCTTCATCTACGACCAGGACCTGGGCCGCTTCAAGGCCGCGGCCTGGCAGGGCGCCACCGAACCGGAGCTCAAGGGCCTCTCCTTCGGCCGGACCGATCCCCTGGTTAAATGGCTCAAGGTCAACAAGACCTGCTTCGACGTCAAGGGTCAGCCCGGAGTCCTCGAATATCTCTCGCCGCGCGAGAAGGAGACCCTATCTTCTCTCGGGGCGGAGCTCTGCTTTCCCATCATGTCCATGAACCGCCTCATCGGCATCTTCTTCCTGGGACGGAAACTCTCGGGCAGGGCGTTCGGCCGGCAGGAGATCTCCTTCATCTCCTCTCTGACCCCCCAGACCGGGATCGCCATGGAGAACGCCATACTCTACAAAGAACAAAAGGAGAGGTTTCGGAGGATGCTCCGGGCTGACAAGCTGGCCACGATCGGAGAACTTGCAGCGGGCGCGGCCCACGAGATCCGCAATCCCCTGACGGCCGTCAAGTCCTCGCTCCAATACCTCCAGGACAAGAACCCGGACGAGACGGCCCGGAAGCTCCTGACCACGGCCCTCGAGGAAACGGGCCGGATCGAGGAGATCCTTTCGGGCATGTTGTCCTTATCCCGGCCAAGTGAGATGAAAAAGGAAAGGCACGACCTGTCGGAGACCCTAAGGGAATGCCTGGAGCTCATCTCCTTCCAGGCCAGGAAGAACAAGGTCGTAATCGTCCAGGCATATCCGGCCGCACCCATTGTCCTTGTCGCGGACCGCTCCCAGCTCAAACAGCCCTTCCTCAACATCCTTCTCAACGCCGTCCAGGCCATGCCGGACGGTGGAGAGATCAGGGTCCAAGCTTCGGTCCCCGACGGCGTCAAGGCGCTTGTCTCGGTGGCCGATACGGGAGAAGGCATTCTGGAGGAGAACCTGGACAGGATCTTCGACCCCTTCTTCACGACCAAGAAGGGCGGGACCGGGCTGGGGCTTTCCATTTGCTATGGGATCGTCAAGTCCCACGAAGGAGAGATCGAAGCTAAAAGCCGGCCCGGGCAGGGGACAACCGTGATCGTCAAGCTCCCTTTGGAGGCGTGAAAGGCGGCCAGGAACCATGAAACCCAAGGTCCTCATCATCGACGACGAAAAGAGCATCCGCGATATCTTCACTCTCCTCCTCGAGGAGAAGGGTTATGCCGTGGAGGCGGCGGAGACAGGAAAGGCCGGCGTCGCCCGGGCGAGAACCTTCCGGCCGGACGCCGTCCTTTTGGACATGAACCTCCCCGACATTTCAGGGATGGAGGTGATCCCCAGGGTCAAGGAAGCCGGGCCCGGGGTCGAGATCGTCATCATCACGGCCTTCGGCACGATCCGAAACGCCGTCGAGGCCACCAAGCTCGGAGCCTACGCCTATCTGGAGAAGCCGGTCGACAACGAAGAGCTTCTCCTCACCTTGGGCCGGCTGTTCGAGGTCAAGGCCCTGGCCAGGGAGGTCGAAACGCTCAGGTCCGAGCTCACGGAACGCTATGCTTTTTCCAACATCATCGGCACGGGCGCCCGGATGAACTCCGTCTTCCAAACGATGGCCAGGGTCTCCCGAGTTGACGGCACGGTGCTCATTACCGGGGAGAGCGGCACGGGCAAGGAGCTTGTCGCCAAGGCCATTCACTACGAAGGCCCGAGGAAGAGGTACCCGTTCGTCGTGGTCAATTGTGGCGCGGTGCCCAGGGAGCTCATCGAGTCCGAGTTCTTCGGCCACGCCAAGGGGGCGTTCACGGACGCCAAGGAAGAGAAGACCGGCAAGTTCGAGATGGCCCACACCGGGACCATCTTCCTGGACGAGGTGGGCGAGCTTTCGGCCGAGGCCCAGGTCAAGCTCCTCCGGGCTCTCGGCGAGAGGGAGATCGTCAAGGTCGGGGGGACGAAAACCATCCCGGTCGACGTCCGGGTCATAGCGGCTACCAATAAGGACCTCGAACAGGCGGTCCGGGAAGGGACGTTCCGGGAGGACCTCTACTGGAGGCTGGCCGTCCTTTCTCTCCACCTGCCGCCCCTTCGGGAGAGGAGGGAGGACATCCCCCTCCTCTGTGACCATTTCATCAGGAAATACAGGGATGAACTTGACAAGGGCATCCGGGGACTCGCGCCGGAGGCCCTCGAACTCATGACAGTCTACTCCTGGCCGGGAAACGTCCGTGAGCTGGAGAGTGTCATCTACGAAGCCATCGTCCTGAGCGACGCGGCCGAGATCGAGGCCGCGGTCCTGCCGTCGAGGTTCAGGCGCGGGCAGAGGGATACGGCCGAGGGCACCCCGCCCGTGAAGACTCTGGGCGAGGTCGTCGCCGACGTGAGCGGACAAGCCGAGCGGCGGATGATCGAGAGAGCGCTCGAGGCCACCGGAGGGAACAGGACCCGGGCGGCCATGATCCTCGGGATCAGCCGCAAGACCCTCTTCAACAAGATGCGCGAACTCGGGATCGATCGTTTCTCCTGAAAGACAGGACTGACGAGGAATACCCGCGGCTGTTGCCGGATTATGAAGGTTATGAAAAGAGGTTCTCTTCCATTTAATACAAACGCATTAAATAGTTTGATATCTAGCTTTAAGCGGCCTGAAGCCGCCCTCACTCCCCCGGCCCCCGGGGAACCAGTCCCGTCGGTTCCCCCC
>CAZSMW010000156.1:0-3882 GCA_964607985.1 uncultured Eubacteriales bacterium | reverse complement strand
ACGAGACTGTTTGGCACCTCGATGTCGGCTCATCGCATCCTGGGGCTGAAGCAGGTCCCAAGGGTCCGGCTGTTCGCCGGTTAAAGCGGTACGTGAGCTGGGTTTAGAACGTCGCGAGACAGTTCGGTCCCTATCCACGGTCGGCGCAGGAGATTTGAGGGGGCTTGTCCTTAGTACGAAAGGGCCAGGATGAACGGACCTCTAGTGTACCAGTTGTCCCGCCAGGGGCATCGCTGGGTAGCTACGTTCGGACGAGATAACCGCTGAAAGCATATAAGCGGGAAGCTCTCCCCAAGATAATATCTCCCCCTCCGCAAGGAGCTGAAGGTCACTCGAAGACTACGAGTTTGATAGGCTGGGTGTGTAAGTCCAGTGATGGATTGAGCTAACCAGTACTAATAGACCGTGAGGCTTGACCATAAAGTTTATCAAGACAAAAAAGAACGCATTCAAAGAAAACCAGGAATTTAATCCCGGCAATCATAACGAAGGGGAAACACCCGTTCCCATTCCGAACACGGAAGTTAAGCCCTTCGGTGCCGATGGTACTGCCGAGGTAACTCGGTGGGAGAGTAGGTCATTGCCGGGTTTTTTTTATTATGCGCGCATCGTCTTCAATGAACGGATAAAGGAAGGGGCACGGGCCCTGATCGGTCATACTCCTCTCCTTTATTACGGTCAAAATCTTAAAAAGGAGTAGAGTATGAACATCTACGTCGGAAATCTTTCACGTGACCTGACCGAGGCTGAACTTCGCGAGGCCTTCGCGGCCTTCGGCGAGGTCTCCTCGGCCTCGATCATCAAGGACAAGTTCAGCGGCGAAACCCGCGGGTTCGGCTTCGTTGAGATGTCGAACAAGGACGAGGCCGACAAGGCCATCTCCTCGCTGAACGGCAAGGACCTCAAGGGCCGGACCATGACGGTCAACGAAGCTCGTCCCCGGACGGACAAGCCCAGGACCGGCGGCGGCGGTTTCGGCGGCGGTCGCGGCGGCGGCGGAAGCCGTGGCGGCTTCGGCGGCGGCGGCGGCGGCAAGCGGTTCTAAGACCCGCTTCGCTTTTAAAGACAGTCTGGATTCCCCTGGAATTAAGGGCAGGGGAGAAGACTACGCCAAACCAGGGGCGGTTCCATGAACCGCCCCTTTTTTTTATAGGCAGAAAAAGGAGAAAGAACATGAAAAAAGCATTGAGCGTTCTGATGAGCGCGTTGTTCCTCTTGCCGGCGACGGGCGTCGCCGCCCAGCAGCCGGACAAAAAAGGCTGCCTGGACCACCCGCTCTTCCCCACGCGCATGCCGGGATATGTCCTCTCGTATTGCAAGGTCGAGGAATACGGTGTGTTCGATTTCTCCTTCACGCCCAACGTGGAGAAACTCCCCGTCGAAGGCAAGTTCACGTTCATCATTTACTCCATCCCCGATCGGAAGGATGAGCCTTCTGCGCTTGCCATCGTCCGGAACTACGAGAACGCCATCCTCAAAGTCGGAGGGACGATCCTTAAGAGCGACCCGACCCGCCGCGTGAACGGGAAGATCGTCAAGGACGGCCAGGAGGTCTGGGTCCAGGCCGAGAAGGGGAACGGCGACATCCGGCTGCGGATCGTCGAGAAGAAGGAGATGACCCAGTACATCGTCGCGGACGCGGCGTCCTTCGGCAGCGACCTCAAGTCCACGGGCCACGTGGCGGTCTACGGCATCAATTTCGACACCGGCAAGTCCACTATCAAGCCCGAGTCGGCGCAGGCCATCGACGAGATCGCCAAGCTCCTGACAGCCGACCCGAGCCTCAATATCCACGTTGTGGGCCACACCGACAACACGGGCGGCGTGGACAGCAACATAAAGCTCTCCCAGGACCGGGCTGAGGCCGTCCTTCAGGCGCTCGTCCGCGACCACGCCATCGCCCCTGCCCGCCTGAGAGCCTTCGGCTGCGGCCAGTTTGCCCCCGTTGCCCCCAACGACACCGAAGAAGGCCGGGCCAAGAACCGCCGGGTCGAACTGGTCAAGCAATAAGACCGGCAGCGGCCGGCTCATCCTCGAATTTGTCAGCAGGATTCTGGTAGCCCTGTTTTATTTTTTTGGGTCTTTTTTCATCGGCCATCGTGATATAATATTTTCATGAATCGACGGCCGAACCCCCAAGGGTTGCTTCTCCTCAAGACGGGGGATGAGAAACGCGAAATCGAATTCGAGATTGCTTTTCTTTTATCGCTGACCGCTCGTCAACGGTTCGTCCTCATGGAACGCAAAAGCCGGGAATTGAAAGTCCTCCTCAAACGCCATGGTTACGGAACGTCTCCTTCAATCACTAAAAGAAAACAAGGCCGACTTCGTTATCATCGGAGCGACGGCCTTCCCGGTTTATGGCTATGCCCGGGCTACTCTGGATCAGGACCGGGAGAAAGAAACCACGAACCATGAAAAAATCCGTTTCAAACGCAAGCGTGATCCTCCTGGCCGTTTTTATCCTTTCGGGTTTTGTCCGAGGCGAAACCGGGCGATTCACCTTCGATTTCGAAAGCGGCATTGTGTTCAGCGGGTCCAATGACGTTCGGATCCCCGGGGACACAGGGACGTTATTTTCCTTGACCAGGGATTTGAAGTCCGAGTCGGGCGTCTATTATCGGTTGCGCCTGAACTGGCGTTTGAGCAGGAGATCGACGCTCTCCGCCCTGTTCGCGCCGTTGACCATAAAAGCCGCCGGGAGGGCGGACGCGCCTCTTATTTTTTTTGACAGGACGTTTCCCGCGGGTTCCCCATTGGAGGGGACATACACCTTCAATTCTTATCGCCTTACCTATCGCTATGAATTTATTCGCAACGGGCGCTGGACGGTCGGCGCGGGTTTCACGGCCAAGATCCGCGACGCGGTCATCCTGCTGACTTCCGGCGATCTCCGCTCCGAAAAGGCGAACGTCGGGTTTGTCCCGCTTCTCAATTTCCGGGCCGAGTATCGCGGGACGGGCCGATGGGGATTGCTGCTCGAGGCGGACGCCTTGGCGGCCCCTCAGGGTCGGGCGGAGGACGTTCTGGCCGCGGTTCTCTTCCGCCTCTCTCCGGCGTTGACGATCAAGGCAGGATACCGGTTTGTCGAGGGTGGTGCCGATAATAAGGAGGTCTATACCTTCGCTCTGATCCATTATGCCGCGATCGGCCTCTTGGTCGATTTTTAAAAAGACGAAGCGGCGAACATCTAAGTCTTCTCGGGAGCTCAGTTCACCCGGATGATGTGGTACGCGGCGTTATATTCATCGATCTCGGCAAGGGCATTGTCGTAGTCGACAATCGCCCCCAGCCAGTAGGTGGTTCCCGAGACGAGATCCACGGGAATCTTCAAGCTGACGTATCGCGTGTCCACATTGTTACGCCTCTGTCCGAACCTTCTCGTGTCAAACAACGTGTCGGCAGTGCTGATCGTGGCGTTGGGCGAAATGTAATAGCCGACATTCACGTTCTGGTAGGTCTCGCCGCTGTTTTCGTAAGTGAACCAGACTCGCACCCATTGACCTTTGTCCACAGCGTAGCGTCGCTGACCTGAATAGGTCGTATAGGCGAGCTCGGTGCCCAGGGAATTGGTTATCTTGCAATGGCCGTGGGTGCTGTACTCTCCGGAGTATCCCGTGCGCCTGAAAAGGGTTACGCCAACGTTTTCGATTGCTACGCCGTCCCGACCCGTGTAAAGATGGACCAGGCCGTCGGAGGCATCTTCGCCCACATAGCTTCGAGCCGTCGCACCGTTGCAGCTGATGTGGGTCCAGTCGCTGCCCATGAGGTTGTATTCATCGGCCTCGTGCTCCAGGCCGGCCGCATGACCGTATTCATGGAGCGCCGTCGTTTGAAAGGGCCGGCGAGTGCCCCCGTAAGACCAAAGCGAGGTCTTGCTCA
>CAZSMW010000155.1:0-8856 GCA_964607985.1 uncultured Eubacteriales bacterium | reverse complement strand
GGCCTTGCGCATGGCGTCCTTGGACACGAGTCCGCTCACGGCCGCGAAGAACCCGGTCATGACCATGTTGAGGACGACCTTCCGGCCGAGCTCCTCGGCGATCCGCATCGCCGGGATGCCGTAGACTTTGACCGTCGGGGGGAGCCCCTTGGGATCCACGAGCTCCTCTTCGATGAGGATCACCCCGTTCGGGTCGAGCTCAGGAGAAAACTTCGTGAACGCCTCCTGGCTCATGATAACCATGACCTGCGGCCGCTTGACGTAGGGAAAAAGGATTGGCTGCTCGGATAGGATGACCTGGGCGCTGCAGGCACTGCCGCGGGCCTCGGGTCCGAAGGCCTGGGTCATCGTGGCGTCCTTGCCGTCGAAGATGGAGGCCGCCTTGCCGATGATATAGCCGGTCAGGATGACTCCCTGACCGCCGAACCCGCCGATCTTGATCTCAGTCTTGGCCATGTTATCCCTCGTAAACCTTGTACTTCGGACCGAGGCGTTCCTGGTAGTGGGCGTTCATCGCATCGAGGTAGGTCGGCCGCTCGACGTCGACGAATTTGCCGACAATCATCTTGTCGTGAAGGCGGATGTCGGCCTCCTTGGTCTTGGCATCGGCGCGGATCTCGCTGTTCTCGCAGTACCAGCGCAGTCGGTCGAGGCCGTCGCCCATCTTCTGCTGCCGCTCGAAGATCGTCGGGCAGGGGGCCACGATCTCGATGAACGAAAAGCCGGGCTTCTTCATGGCCTCGACCATGGCGTTCGTCTGGTTATAGATGTGGAGCGACGTCCAACGGGCGACGTAAACCGCGCCAACGGACTCGGCCAGGAAAGGCAGGTTGAAGGGGAACTCATAGTTGCCGTACGGTGAGGTCGAGAGAATGGCCCCTTCGGGAGTCGTCGCGGCCACCTGCCCCCCCGTCATGGCGTAGTTGAAGTTATTGATGCAGATGACCGTGATGTCGATGTTCCGCCGCGCGGCGTTGATGAAGTGGTTGCCGCCGATGGCGATGATGTCGCCGTCTCCGCTGAATACGACGACTTTGAGCTTGGGGTTGGCCAACTTCAGCCCGGTGGCGAAGGGGATGGCCCGGCCGTGGGTCGTGTGGAAGGAGTCGACCTTGACATAGCCGGCAACGCGGCCGGTGCAGCCAATGCCCGAGACGACCACCACATCGTCGAGCGGGAAGCCGCATTTCTCCAGGGCCTTGGCGAAACAGTTGACGCTGACACCGATGCCGCAGGTCGAGCACCAGATGTGGGGCATCCGGTCCATGCGCAGGAAATCGTCCATCGGGTGCTTTTCCGGACCAATCAATCCGGCGGTCGGACTCAGGGATGCTTTTTTAAGTTCGTTCAGGATCGACACCGGTGCGCCTCCTCGATTTTATTGACGATGTCCTCGATGTTGTGAACCGTTCCTCCGCCGTGCCCGGCCAGGACGACCGGGGCCTTGCCCCGGGCCGAGCGGTCGACTTCGTAGAAGACCTGGCCATAGTTCATCTCGGCCACGACCATGGCCTTACCCCGGCTGGCGAGCTCGAAAATCCGCGGCTCGGGGAAGGGCCAGACGACGACGAGCCTCAGCATGCCCACCTTGATCCCCTTTTTCCGGGCGAAGTCGATGGCCTCGACGGCGACGCGGGAGGTGATGCCGTAGGTAACGATGACGACGTCGGCATCCTCGACACCGGTCTCCTCGTAGCGCCAGATCTTCGGGGCGTTGAGGCGGATCTTGTTGACCAGCCGGTGGACGAGCTGCTCTTGGACTTCGGGATTCATCGCCGGATAGCCGCGGAAATCATGGGTCAGCCCGGTGACGTGGAGCCGGTAGCCGTCCCCGGCCTTGAACATCTCCGGGACGAGGTCCTCGGTCGGCTTGAAGGGCAGGTACTCGCCGGGGGGGAGCTTCGTGAAGCGCCGGGGCGTGACCTCGATTTTGTCCGCCGCGGGAATGACGACCCGCTCCATCATGTGGCCGACGCATTCGTCCATCATGAACATGACCGGCACGCGGTACTGCTCCGACAGGTTGAAGGCGTCGATCGTCAGGTCGAAGCTTTCCTGAGGGGAGTTCGGCGAGAGGGCGATAATTTCGTAGTCGCCGTGCGACCCCCAGCGGGCCTGCATCATGTCGGCCTGGCCGGGCAGGGTCGGCAGGCCCGTCGACGGCCCGCCGCGCTGGACGTCGACGAAGACGCATGGCGTCTCGGTCATGGCAGCCAGCCCGATGTGCTCCATCATCAGGGAGAAGCCGGGGCCGCTGGTCACGGTCATGGCCTTCTTGCCGGCCCAGACGGCGCCCTGGATGGCGATCGAGGCGGCCAGTTCGTCCTCCATCTGAATGAACAGCGCCCCGTCCACCAGCGGGGCGCGCCGGGCGAACCTCTCCACGATCTCGGTCGAGGGCGTTATCGGGTAACCGGCGATGAAGCGGCACCCGGCCGCCAGCGCTCCCTCGCAGCAGGCGAAGTCGCCGTCGATGAAATGGGACCCTGTGAGGATTCCTCTGGGATCGGCTTTCATGGTTTTTCTCCCGTCGCCGGCTCGTACGTGTAGATGGCGAACTCCGGACAGATCATGCGGCAGAAACCGCAGTTGACGCACAGTTCGGGCTTGGCGATCTCCGGCGGGTGGTAGCCCTTAGCGTTGTACTTCTTGGCAATGACCAGCACGGCGTGGGGACAGTACTCGATGCAGAAGCTGCAGCCCTTGCAGCGCTCCTCGAGGATGACGATCTCGCCGTGCGGCGTCTCCGGCTTGGGGAGCCCGAACGGTTTTTCTCTTTGCCTTACGGGCATGGCTGAACCTCGTTCATGGATTAACGCAACGTTCCGTGATATTTCGTGGTCAATTGTTTTTTCCGGACCACGGGATTGGAGTAGTCCGGCAGGAGCATCGGCGCGACGTGGCCGTCGACGGGGACATGGCCTTGTTCGAGGCCTTTGTGATAGGCCAGGACGTGGTCAAGGGTCAGGGCACCGTCTTTGTAAGCTTTCCTGGCGTACTCGGCCGCGTTGCACCCGGCGATCTTGCCGAAGACTACGACGTCGAGCAGGGAATTGCCCATCAGGCGGTTCTCGCCGTGGACGCCTCCGCTGACCTCGCCGGCCCCGAAGAGGCCGGGGACGACGGTCTCGGTCCGGCTGTTGATCTCCAGGCCGCCGTTCTGGTAATGGAGGGTCGGGTAGACCAGCATCGGTTCCTTGGTGATGTCGATCCCGTAGCGGTGGAACAGGATCCACTTGCCGGGGAATTCCTTGCGGACCGTGCCCTCGCCCTTGAGGATGTCGATCATGGGCGAATCCAACCAGACGCCGAATTTCCCGGTCGGCGTCGGTACCCCCTTGCCCCGCTCCAGGCACTCGCGGATGAAGGCCGCGGCCTCGACGTCGCGGGGCTCGCGTTCGTAGACGAATTGTTCGCCGTCGATGTTGAGGACGTTAGCCCCGGCCCCCCGGAATTTCTCCGTGATCAGGAGACCCTCGGCCTGTTCGGGGAAGACGGCTCCTGTCGGATGGTACTGGACGGTGTGGAGGAAGCGGAGCGGAACGCCGGCCCGGTAGCCCAGGACGAGGCCGTCACCGGTCGCGCCGTAGTGGTTCGTGGTCATGAAGTCCTGGATGTGGAGGCGGCCCGACCCGCCCGTCGCCAGGACCGTGGCCTTGGCCTTGACGATGAAGTATTCCTCCGTCTCGAGGTTGTAGAGGACCGCCCCGGCGCAGGCGCCGTGCTCGTTCAGGATGAGCTCGACGGCCGGGGAAAACTCCAGGATCTTGATGTCGTCGGGGTGGTTCTTGACCTCGTCGCGGAGGGTCCGCATCATCTCGGCGCCGGTGATGTCGCCGGCGTAGTGCATGCGCTTCCTCGAAGTGCCGCCGCCGTGCATGGCCTTGAGGCGCCCGTCCTCGTACTTGGAGAACATCGCCCCCAGCTTTTCCAGCCAGGCCATGACCCTGGGCGCCTCAACGACGAGCGTTTCGACGAGCTCGGGGTCGTTCTTGAAGTGCCCGCCGCCCATGGCGTCGAGATAATGATAATAAGGGGAGTCTTTCTCGGTCTTGGTCGCGGCCTGGATGCCCCCCTCGGCCATCATGGTGTTGGCGTCGCCGATGCGCAGCTTTGTCGCCATGAGGACGCGGGCTCCATTCTCCCGGGCAAGGAGAGCCGCCGCCGAGCCAGCCCCGCCGGCACCAATGATGAGGACGTCGGTCTCGAAATCGACGCGGCCGAGATCGATGGTGTCCGGGTCGAGGCGGCTCTTGGCATGGAGGAGGTTGACCATCTCCTTGGCGATCCGGTAGCCCTTGTTGGGACCGACGAGGATCTCCGTCCGGCCCTCCTCCTTGAAGTCGGGATGGTACTTTAGGATGGCCTCGCGCTCTTGGAGGGACATCGGGGTGAACTCTTCTCCCGCCAGCTTCTTCTCGACGCGGGCCGGCCTCGTTTTTTCAACCTTCTTGATCAGCTCTTGAAGTTCAGGTGTGTACGGCATCGGTCATTCTCCCAGATAGGACTTATTTTGAGGCGTCCAGAACTCGTCGGCCATCTCGGGCTCGATCTCAAGGCTCTTGTAGAGCTTCTTGAGCTCGTCCAGGCTCTTTTTCTTAAGCTCCTGGAGGACCTTGTCGAACGCCTTGTCTTCCATGGCCTTGACCGCCTTTTCAAGGTGCCCTGCCTTGGGGACGAGATGCCGGGCATAGAGGCGGCGGGCAAGGATAGCGATGTTGAACTGGACCTCTTCGGCCGGGCAGCGGGCGGCGCACAGGCCGCACATGACGCAGTCGAAGGAGCCTTCGGCCACGGCCGCGATATCGCCCTGGATGGCCTTCGAGATATAACCCAGGACGTCGATGTCCATGGGACAACTCCGGGTGCACGTGCCGCAGCCGACGCACTTGAAGACTTCGGGATAGAGGGCGGCGATCGTGCCCCCCACGGCCGGCAGGCTCTCGATGTCGTAGACGGCTTTGTTGCCCGGGAAGAAGGGGATTTGGGCGATGTACATGTCCGGCTGGACGACCGTCTGGCAAGCCAGCCCGACCTCGATCCGGTAGGAATTAGGGAAGCGGTAGACCGTGCCGCATGCGCCGCAGATCCCTCCCCGGCAGCCACAGCCCCGGACGAGCAAGTAGCCGGCGTACTCGAGGGCTTTCTGGATCGTCAGCGAGTCGGGCACTTCGTAGCGTTTCCCCATGATGAAGATGGGGACGAGACGCTCCTCGGCGGCCTTGTCCTTGGCCGCGGTCTTTTTGGGTTTGGATGCTGTCTTACTCATCTTTGACCACCTCTTGGACTAGAGCTTTTTCGTTCAGATGGAGCGGTCCTAGGGCGCGGATTTGTTCCGTGAACTCGTCCATCGTAACGGCATATTTTTTCCCTTCCGCCGCCGAGATCCAATCCAGGCGAAGCCGCTTCGGGTCGATCCCCAGGTCCTGGAGCATGACCTTGAAGAGGGTGACCCGGCGAAGGGTTTTATAGTTCCCCTCGACATAGTGGCAGTCGCCGGGATGGCAGCCGCCGATGAAGACACCGTCGGCCCCCTCCTTGAACGCGTAGAGGATGTGCTGGGGGTCGACGCGGCTCGAGCACATGACCCTCATGTTGATGTTGTTGGGGGCATGGTGGAGACGCGACGTGCCGGCCGCGTCGGCCGCCGAACTCGTGCACCACTTGCAGAGAAAGCACATGATTTGCGGTTCGAACATGGTCACTCCCTCAGCATGGCCCTAAGCATGGAGAAAATCTGGTTGTCGGTTTGGTTGCGCTGCTGGGCGGCGCCGCTCGGGCAGGCGGCGGCGCAGGCCCCGCAGCCCTCGCAGAGGATCTCGTTCACCGCGACGACCCCCCGGGACGGGTCCAGAGTCCGGGCGGAATACGGGCACATGGTGATGCAGATGCCGCAGCCGGAGCAGAGCTCGTCGTTGACCGACACGACCGTCGGCTCGTGGAGAAGTTCCTTCTGGGCGAAAAGGTCCCCGACCTTGGCCGCCGCGGCCGAGGCCTGGGCGACCGTTTCGGGGATGTCCTTGGGGCCGAGGGCGCAGCCGGTCAGGTAGAAACCGGCGTTGAGGCTCTCGACCGGTCGCAGCTTGGGATGCGCCTCGGCCAAGAAGCCATGTATGTCGGTGGCGATCTTGAGTTTCTTCAGCAGGTCCTGGACCCCGTCGGCCTTGACCATGGCCATGGCCAGGACGACCATGTCGGCCTCGACCTCGACCTTTTTCCCGGTCAGGGTGTCCACGCCCCAGACAATGAGCTTATCGCCTTCCTTAAAGATCTTGGAGACCTTGCCTCGAATGTAGAGGACCTTGTCCTCCTCGACCGTCCGCATGTAAAATTCATCGAACGACTTTCCCCCCGCCCGGACGTCGATGTAGAAGACCGTGGCCTGGCCGTCCGGGACGCGATGGCGGTACATCATGGCGTGCTTGGCCGTGTACATGCAGCAGATCTTCGAACAGTAGGGCAGGTGCTTTTCCGTGTCGCGGGAACCGCTGCACTGGACGAAGACGACCGACTTGGGGATCTTGCCGTCCGACGGCCTCCGGATCGTCCCCCCGGTCGGGCCCGAAGCGGAAAGGATGCGTTCGAACTCGAGGCCGTTGACGACGTCCTCGTACTTCTCCCCCCCGTACTCGCCGAGGGCTTGCATCGTGTACAGGTCGTAGCCGGTGGCCACGACGACGGCCCCGACTTCCTCCTCGACGATCGTCTCCTTCATGTCGTAATCGATGGCCTTCTTCTCGCAGACGTCCTTGCACTTGCCGCAGCGCACGGGGTTCAGACCAAGGCAGTGTTCGGCGTCAAGCGTGAAGGTCCCCGGGATGGCCTGGGGGAAGGGCATGTAGATGGCCTTGCGGAAGGACAGGCCCATGTTGAACTCGTCGGGGACGACTTGGGGGCAGACCTTTTCGCACTCGTTGCAGAGGTTACAGAGGGTCGCGTCGACGTAGCGAGGTTTTTTTCTGATCCGGACCTTGAAATTACCGACGAACCCCGAGATGGAGTCGACTTCGTGGTAGGTCAGAAGCTTGATCCGGGGGTGGCGCGAGACCTCGACCATCTTCGGCGTCAGGATGCACTGGGAGCAATCCAGCGTCGGGAACGTCTCCGAAAGCTGGATCATCTTGCCCCCGATCGAGGGGTTCTTCTCGACGAGGATGACTTCGTAGCCGTGGTCGGCGATGTCCATGGCGGCCTGCAGGCCGCTGATCCCGCCGCCGATAACAAGGGCCCGCCTATTGACGTCAACCTTGATCGGTTCCAGGTTCTCGTTCTGCCGGGCCTTGGCGACGTGCGATTTGACGATCTTGACGGCTTTCTTGGTGGCCTTCTCCTTGTCCGTATGGACCCAGCTGTCCTGTTCCCGGATGTTGGCGATCTCGATCTGGTAAGGGTTGAGACCGGCCAGCCGGGCCGCCTCCTGGAAGGTCTTCTCGTGGAGCGTCGGCGAACAGGCGGCGACGATGATCCCGTCGAGATGCTTCTCCTTGATCGTGTCGATGATCATCTGCTGGCCGGGGTCGGAGCACATGTAGACGTAGTCCGTGGAGAACGTAACCCCGGGATAGTCTTTCAGCACTTGAGCGACTTTCTCGACATCTACGACACCGGCGATATTGACGCCGCAATGGCAGACGAACAACCCGATCCGCTTCTCTTTGTTCTTCGTCTTGGCGGTCATGTCCTTACCTCAGTCGCCGGAGTCTCATTGAACAGATTGTCCGCGGGGACGCGGTGCTCCCCGAGTCCGAGCACGGATTTGTCCACCCCCAACGCCCAGGCCAGGAGCTGGGTGAAGAATACGACCGGGAGTCCGGAGAAATCCAGGAAGGTCTCCTTGATCGCCTCCTGGCGATGGTCCATGTTGTAGAAACACAGCGGGCAAGTCACGGCCACGGCCTTGGCCCCGTTCATCCTCGCCGAGCGGAGGATGCGGTAAGACGCCTCGGTAGCCGCGGCGGGCAGGGAGACGGAGAGATAGGACCCGCAGCATTCCTGCTTGAAGGGGTAATCGACGGACGCGCAGCCTACAGCTTGAAGGAATTCCTCGAAAAGCCGGGGGGAGTCAGGTTCGTCGACGGCCATCTCCTCCTGAGGTCGGAGCACCCGACACCCATAATAGGGGGCGACGGCCAGGTTCTTCAGATCCCTCTTGATCCGTTCGCGGATCCTGGGATAACCGACCCTGTCGCGCAGGAACTCCAAAAGGTGGAGGACTTTGACTTCGCCGGCATAGTCCTCGAAGCCCGTCGTCCTCTCCTTGGTCAGGGGGTTGATCTGGATATCGTCCCGGAGATAGGCGTTGATCCGCTTGCGCTTAAGCGGGTCGTCCTTGATGGCCTTGTCGGCCCGCTTCAGGACGGCGAAACAAAAGGAACAGGTCGTCACGAGGACGTCCCCGCCCTCCTCGTGGACCTGGCGCAGAACCCGGATGGGCGCCGCCAGCCCGACGATCTTTTCCTCGGTCAGGGGGTATTCCGCGCCGCAGCAGGACCAGCCCTCGGGTTCGATGAGCTCTATGTCCAGCCGCTTCATCGCCTCACGGGTGGAGATATCCAGCGCGGTGGTCTTCTGCTTGAGCGTGCATCCTGGATAGTAGTGGACTCTCATGAGCAATCCTTATTTCGAAAACTTGCGGAAAATAGACACCAGGACTTGTTGAGGGAGTTCCTGGGCCAGTTCCGGTGAGATCTCTCCCGGACCGAAGGCGTCTTTTCCCTTGGGGTCCAGGATGTGGCGGAGGGCCTCCATCACCCGGGACATGTAGATGCCCTTGTGGCACCGGGACTCGCAGGTGAAACAGGAGGCACAGATGAAAATGGTTTTGGACTGGAGGACCTCCTCCCGGAGGCCCATCTG
>CAZSMW010000154.1:0-1930 GCA_964607985.1 uncultured Eubacteriales bacterium | reverse complement strand
GGACCAATGACCGAATTAGGATTTCAGAGACCAAAGTACTTGGAATGTGATTTTGAGACATTGACGGAAAAATACGGCCACTTCCAGGCCCAGCCGTTCGAGCGGGGTTACGGAGTGACCGTCGGGAACGCCCTCCGGAGGATCCTCTTGTCCTCCATCAACGGGGCGGCCATCACGGCCGTCCGTATCGAGGGGGTGCTGCACGAATTCTCGACGATCCCCGGCGTCGTGGAGGACGTCACCGACATCCTCCTGAACCTGAAGAGCATCCCTCTCAAGCTCAAGGGGGACGGACCGAAGACCATGACCCTCAAGAAGGAAGGACCGGCGTCGGCCACGGCCGCGGACCTCTCCCACGACGGGGACATCGAGATCCTCAACAAGGACGTCCATATCGCCGCCTTGGACAAGGACGGGAAACTCGAGATCGAAATGATCGTCAAGAACGGCCGCGGCTACATCCCGGCCGATCAGAACTTCGACGAGACCTTGAGCGTCGATTTCATCCCCCTCGATTCCTCCCACTCGCCGGTCCAAAAGGTCAACTACCGGGTGGATCCGGCCCGCGTGGGCAAGAGGATCGACTACGAGGGCCTGACTCTCGAGATCTGGACCACCGGCGCGATCCGTCCCACGGACGCCCTGTCGCAGGCGGCAAAGGTCCTCAGGGACCACCTGGTGATCTTCTTGAACGTTGTCGACGAACCCCTGGAGAAGGAGCCGCTGGCGGCGAAAAAAGAGATCCCCTATTATTCCCAGATCGATATCCTTTCCAAGTCCATCGAGCATCTGGAGCTGTCCGTCCGGTCCAACAATTGCCTGAAGTCCGCCGGCATCGAAAAGATCTACGAGCTCGTCCTAAAGACCGAGGATGAGCTGTTGAAGACGAAGAACTTCGGCCGCAAGTCGCTGACCGAAATCAAGGAGACCCTGGCTACGCTGGGTCTGGGATTGAGTCTGGAACTTCACCCCAAGCTCGTCGAGAGAATCCAAGCCGAGATCAAGGAAGGGACCGGAGAGAAGGAGCAGGATGAATGAGGCACCAAGTTAAGAAACGGTATTTACGTCGGGACTCGGCCCACCGGAGAGCTCTGCTGCGCAATCTCGTGACGTCCTTCATCGATAAGGAACGGATCAGGACGACCGTGGCCAAAGCCAAGGCCGCCAAGCCCATCGCGGAAAAGATGGTCACCCTGGCCAAGAGGAACACCCTTCATGCCCGGCGCCAAGCCCTCGCCTACATCTTTCAGGAGTCCGTCGTCAAGAAACTCTTCGACGTCGTCGGTCCCCGCTTTGCCGAGCGGCCGGGCGGCTACTGCCGGATCGTGAAGCTGGGTCCCCGGGCCGGCGACGGCGCCGACATGGCCCTGCTGGAGATGATCGGCTCCGAGTTCAAGAAAAAGACCAAGAAGAAAAAGGCCGAGAAAGGCAAAGAGGCCAAGAAGAATCCTTTGGCCAAGGCCAAGTCCTAAAGGCCCGCTCGTTATCCTGCTGTCAGGCAAAGTGGAATTTGAATTCACGGTCATCGAAGGCCGTATAGATCCAAGTCGATCCATACGAACGAGTGCCCTTATTCTTTCGGCCGCCGCGCGCCCTGGTAGATCGCCTGCCAGTGGGGGTCCCTAAAGTGGGAGATCTGGACGACGGGCTTTTCGTAGGTCGTCGCGTGGATGAACTCTTCAGCGCTGATCATCATCCCTACGTGCCCGATCTTGTCCTTGGCCTTACCAAAGAAAATGAGATCGCGGGCCCGTTCCTGTCCGGGGGGGACCTCGACGAGGCCGCTTTTCGTCATCTGGATATCCGCGTCCCTGAGGATGTCGATGCCGCTCAACCTGTAGAGAAGCTGGGCATAGCCGGAACAGTCCAAGCCATAGGGGGTGACGCCGCTCCAAAGATAGGGAAGTCCCAGAAAACGTTTCGCCAAGGC
>CAZSMW010000153.1:0-2921 GCA_964607985.1 uncultured Eubacteriales bacterium | reverse complement strand
TTTTCTTCGTCCTTGACCTTTTCCTTGACGGCCGCGACGACGATGGCGCCTTTGGTCACGGAGATCCTGTCCGCCTCCCAGCTATTGAAGACGGCCGCCTTTTTCTCGCGGTATTCATCGGCCTTTTTTCCTAGATCGTTGAGGACTGTTCCGTCGACCAGAACGATCTTTTCGGAGAGGGAACCGGCGGCATAGACCTTATCGTCGCTCTTGTGAAGAGAGAGGACGGCTTCCTTGTTTACCGTAGGCATGGACAGGTTAACCTCGTATTCCGGCTTGTCCAAACCGTTCTTCTTGATATCCTCGTCCGACTTATTCTCCGAGACGAATTCCTTCGCCTTGAGCCCGGACAGGGCGTAAAGGAGGCTGTCGAGTTTGCTCCCGTTGGCCAGGGCGGCGATCGGTGAGGTCAATTCCCAGCCGTCGTCTTTTTTCGAGGCCGCCCAGGCAACGTCTCCGGCCCGGACCTTGATTGCCCGGACGTCCGCCGTCTCGAACTTAAAGACGTCCTTCCCTCGGAAATCGAAGAGCTTCTTGTCCACCGTTGTCTTGAGGGAGCTAGCCAGGAGAACAACCCTTTTCTCATCCTCGCGTTTGGCGAAGAGAGTGCTGTCTATGGGGTTCTCCATGCCGACGAGGACCTTTACCGGCAGGTCCTTGCCCTTAATCCATAGCGTGACTTCCCTATTCGGAATCTCGTATGTTTTGAGGTCCTTCGGCTCGGCCTCCACGATCCGTTCGATCCTGAGGCCGGCGAAGCTTTCGGCCAGGCCGTCGACTTCCATACTGTCGGCCTGGACTTCCAGGGGTTCCGTGATCCGCCACCCGCCCTTTTCGTCTTTTTGGAAAGTTATGGCGCCGCTCTCGTTCTTGAGCGTCATCTTAAGGATGTCGGCCACGGCCAGGTCCACGAGCTTGGCCTCTTTTTCCTTCTTTTCTTGGTTCTTGAGCCCTTTGGATTCGAAAAGCAAGACGGCGACGAGCAGGACCAGGAAGACGGCGAACAGGATGATCGTGTTCTTGAACTTCACAACGACCTCCTGCGGAGCCAGACGAAGATCCCAAGGACCAGGACGGCGAGCGGCAGGAGGATGACCGAGACGAAGAAGAGGAGCCGGCCCTGGGACGGGCTGAGCTGGATCGTCCTCGGCGAAGAGGTCCTGGGCTGGATGGAGATGAGGTCGGCCTCCTCGGTCAGCCAGTTCACGGTATTGAGGAAGAAGTTGCCGTTTCCGGAGGTGCTGTAGTATCTGTTGGCGGCGAAGTCCGAATCCCCGAACACGGCCAGCCGCGCCTCCTTCTCGCCGGCGGGCTTATCCGCCGGAGAAACGTCCTTCGTTTCCGTCCCCTTGACCTTGAGCGTCTCCACGACGGCCAGGGAGATCGGCCCCTGCTTATCCTTGTCCTTGTCGAACTTAACCTCCTTCTGGTCGAGCTGACGCTCAGACCAAGAGTTGGGGCTTGTCCTGGCGATGACCGTCACGGTCGCTCCGTCGGGTTTCTTGTCGGTCGGCTCTATGGAGCGGGCGAAGGGAAAGAACGTCGCGTAGCGGAAGCTTTTGGTGATGTCGTGAAATTCGTATTCGCTGACGACGGGCATGAAATAGTCACCGCCGAGGAGCCTTGAGACCGTATCGACGATGAGGTCGTTCTCGATCTTGAGGCCGTAATCCGCCAGCAGGGGCGCGAGACCGGGGTCCGTCTCAGGGTCGAGCATAAAGAAGACGCGTCCGCCGCTGCCGATATAGCCTTTGATCGTATCGACCTCGTTCGGGAGGAGGGCCTTCTTGGGACCGGGGATGACAAGGAGGGCGCAGTCGGCGGGGAAATTCGCGGAAAGAGCCAGAGCGAGCTTCTTGACCTCATAGCCCATCTTCTCGAGCTCGCCCTTGGCGGTGGAATAGCCGTTGTCCCCGCTCTCCGCGATCGTCTCCTCGCCGTGTCCTTCGAGGAAGGTGATCGTCTTCTTTTTTTCGCGGCTGATCTTGATGATGGCGTTGGTGATGTCCTCCTCGGTCGCAGTCGTGATCCGGCTGTCCTTGTCGCCGAACTCGAAGATCGTCGTCCCGTCCTGGGTGACCTGGTAACGCTTCACCAGGCCGGGATTCTTGTCCGGGTCGATGAACTCGGCCTTGAGCTTCGGGGACTCGTAACCGTAGATCTTCATCAGGTTCTGCATCGAGCCCCGGCTGTAGTTCCCCTCCCTGAAGAAGGCCTTGATGATGATATCGTTCTTGAGCGCCTTGACGACCTTGACGGACTGATCGGAGAGGGAATGGAGCTTCGAAGACGTGAAGTCCACCCGGTAATGGTGTCTGGCGAGGAAGGCGTTTGCGAGGATCAGGATGGCCAGGACGAGGACGACGACGAGGAGCATGTTGCTCGAATAGATGAAGGACCTCCGCTTGAAGCCTTTCTTCAGCGAAGACAGGTTGAGGACGATGTAAGCGGCGATCGCGGCCAGGCCGAGTAGGACGGCGATGAGGGCGGCCGTCCTCGCCTGGGGCCGGATCCTGAGCGTGACGAGGCCCGCCAGGACGAAGGCCAGCCCGATGTAATTCAAAGAGCGTTTGATCTTTTCCATGGTCTTATCTCCAACGCCTGGACTGGATCACGGAGTGGGTGAGAAAGAGCCCGAAGAAAGAGAAGCTCAGATAATAGACGAGGTCCGAAGTGTCCAGGATGCCTCGGGTCATGTCGTCGAAATGCTGGAAGAAGGAAACGTAGTTGAGGACGTCCTTCCAGATTCCTCCGGCCGCCGAGCCCGCCCAGTTCAGGACCCAGAAGAGGAGGAGCGTCCCGAAGGTCAGGATGGCCGCGACGATCTGGTTCTCGGTGAGGGAGGAGTAAAAGATGCCGATGGCCAGGAACGCGCCTCCCATGAGGAAGAGCCCCAGGTAACCGTCGAGAAGCGGCGCCAC
>CAZSMW010000152.1:0-8618 GCA_964607985.1 uncultured Eubacteriales bacterium | reverse complement strand
CCACCGCCAGGACGATATTCTGTGCGTCGTCGAGGAACCGTTCAACATCTCTTCGATCGAAAAAACCGGCGCCTATCGCGGCCGGTATTACGTCCTTCTGGGCGCCCTCTCGCCTCTCAAGGGGATGGGGCCGGATGAGCTCCGCCTGGAGAAGTTCCTCAAGAGGATCGAAGCCGGGAAGTTCCTGGAGATCATCGTCGCCACCAATCCAACCGTGGACGGCGAGGCGACGGCCCTTTATCTGGTGAAGCTCCTAAAGGGCATAGACATCAGGATCACGAGGCTGGCCATGGGCCTTCCTGTGGGTTCGGACCTCGATTTCGCCGACCAGGTCACGATCAAGAAAGCCCTGGAGGGCAGGACCGAGCTGAAGGAATAGAAAGAATTCGCCGTCAGGCATTGATAGGAGAGGAATGATGACCAAGATCTTTAAAGCCATCGATGGAAACACGGCAGCGACGCATGTGGCTTATGCATATTCCGAAATCGCGGCAATCTACCCCATCACGCCATCCTCGACCATGGGCGAGATGGCTGATGATTGGGCCTCCGAGGGCAGAAAGAACATCTTCGGCCAGCCGCTGACTGTCGTCGAGCTCCAGTCCGAAGGGGGCGCGTCCGGGGCGGTGCACGGCAGCCTCTCCGTCGGGGCCCTGACCACGACGTTCACCGCGTCCCAGGGACTCATGCTGATGCTTCCGAATATGCACAAGATCGCGGGCGAGATGCTGCCCACGGTTTTCTACGTCTCGGCGCGTTCGTTGGCCTGCCAGTCCTTGTCCATCTTCGGCGACCATTCCGACGTCATGGCCGCCCGGAACACGGGATTCGCCATGATGGCTGCCGGTTCGGTCCAGGAGGTCATGGACCTGGCCATTGTCTCGCAGTTGGCCACCTTAAAGTCGAAGATCCCCTTTCTATGCTACTTCGACGGCTTCCGGACCTCGAGCGAGGTCCAGAAGGTCGAGATGGTCCCTTACGAGGTCCTTGCCGCGCTTCTGGAACCGCAATACCTCGAGGAATTCCGCAGGCGGGCCATGAGCCCCGAGCGGCCCATGATCAAGGTCGGCCAGCAGAACCCCGACGTTTACTTCCAGGGCCGCGAGACCGTTAACAAGTATTATGACGTCGCGCCTAGCATTGTCCAGGAGTATATGGACAAGGTGGCCAAGGTCCTCGGCCGGTCCTATCACCTTTTCGATTACGTGGGGGCTCCCGATGCCGACAAGGTCATCGTCATCATGGGCTCGGGCGCCGAGACCGTCGAAGAGACCATCGGCTACCTGAACAAGCTAGGTTCGAAGGTCGGAGCTGTCAAGGTCCGGCTCTACAGGCCCTTCGACGCCAAGGCTCTGGCCGCCGTCCTTCCGGCGAGCGTCAGAAAGGTCGCCGTTCTCGACCGGACGAAGGAGCCGGGTTCTCTCGGCGAACCGCTCTACCTCGACGTCGCCGTCGCCCTATTCGGAAGGAACGTCAGGGTCGTCGGCGGACGATACGGACTCTCTTCAAAAGAGTTCACGCCGACCATGGTCAAGGCCGCTTACGACCACCTCGACGGTGCCTGCACCCAGGGCTTCACGGTCGGGATCGAAGACGACGTCACAGGCCTTTCCCTCAAGCTCGAGGAGGACATCGATACCGAACCCAGCGATGTCGTCAGCTGCAAATTCTGGGGCTACGGGTCGGACGGCACCGTTGGGGCCAACAAGAATTCCATCACCATCATCGGCGACAACACCGACCTCTATGCCCAGGGCTATTTCCAATATGATTCCAAGAAATCGGGCGGCGTCACGATCTCCCACCTACGCTTCGGAAAGAGCCCGATCCAGTCCCAGTATTTGGTTCAGAAGCCCTCGTTCGTTGCTCTCCACAAGTCGTCCTATATCGGCCGGTACGACATCCTCGAGGGGATCCGAGAAGGAGGGGTCTTCCTCATCAATTCCACCTGGCCGGCGAATGAGGTCTTCGAGCATCTGACCGAGGACATGCAGCGGACGATCATCGCCAAGAAGCTCAAGGTCTACAACGTCGACGCCCTCAAGCTCGCCCAGGAGCTCGGCCTCGGCACCCGGATCAACACGATCATGCAGGCCTGCTTCTTCAAGATCTCCGGCGTCCTTCCCGAAGACAAGGCCATCGAACTCATCAAAACGGCCATCAAGAAATCCTATATCAAGAAAGGGATGGACGTCGTCGAAAAGAACTGGGAGGCCGTCGACCGCGGCACGGCCGGCCTCGAAGCTGTCCCCGTTCCGGCCCGAATCACCGTTTCCGCGCCCGTCCCGAAGCTTGTCCCCGACGACGCCGACAAGTTCACCAAGAACGTCATCGAGCCCATCATGCATTTCAAGGGCGACTCCATCCCGGTCTCCAAGATGCCCTTGGACGGCCAAGTGCCCACGGGGACGACGCGGCTTGAAAAACGCGGCATCGCCCCCGAGGTCCCTTCCTGGCTCGCTGAAAACTGCATCCAGTGCAACCAGTGCGCCCTGATCTGTCCGCACGCTGCCATCCGGCCCAAGCAGATCGACCCCAAGGATCTACTTGGGGCTCCAGGGGCATTCACGACCCTCAAGTCGACCGCGAAGAACGACAGAAACCTGGCCTACAGGCTCCAGGTCTACGTGGAGGACTGCGTCGGCTGCGAGAACTGCGTCGAGGTCTGCCCGACCAAGGTCAAGGCCCTCAAGATGGTCCCCATCGAAGAGGCCCGGGCAGCCGGCGAGAACGCCAACGAGGCGTTCTTCGAAAAGCTCCCCTATGATGTTCTGGACGGCCTCAAGAGGGACACCATCAAAGGCAGCCAGCTCCTTCAGCCGCTGTTCGAGTTCAGCGGAGCTTGCGCCGGCTGCGGCGAAACGCCCTACGTCAAGCTGGCCACTCAGCTCTTCGGCGACCGGATGATCGTCGCCAACGCCACCGGCTGCTCGTCCATCTACGGCGGCACGTTCCCGACCGTGCCCTTCTGCAAGAACAAGGACGGCCGGGGCCCGACCTGGGCGAACTCTCTGTTCGAGGACAACGCCGAATATGGTTTCGGGATGCGACTGGCCGTAGACGCGAACCGGAAACAGCTCGCCGAGACGATGGAGAAACTTCTAGCCTTGGGCACGACGCCGGTCCTCATGGACGCCCTGCAGAAGATGAAAAGCCTTTGGAATTCCATCGACGTCGAGGCCCGGGCCGCCGCCAAAGCCCTGACGGACGCCCTTGCTGATGCGCTGGACAAGTCCAAACCAGAGACGAAGCCCCTGCTCATGAAGATCGCCGAGCTTCGGGACAACTTCATTGAAAAGAGCGTCTGGTCGATCGGCGGCGACGGCTGGGCCTACGACATCGGTTACGGCGGGCTGGACCACGTTCTGGCCCAGGGACGTAACGTCAATGTCCTTGTCCTGGACACCGAGGTTTACTCTAATACGGGCGGCCAGGCTTCCAAGTCGACACCGACCGGATCGGTGGCCAAGTTCGCGGCAGCGGGCAAGAGGACGGCCAAGAAGGACCTCGGTCGCATGGTCATGACTTACGGTTATGTTTACGTGGCAGCCGTGGCCATGGGCGCCAACCAGAACCAGTGCCTCAGGGCTTTCCTGGAGGCCGAGGCCTACGACGGACCTTCCATGATCATCGCCTATTCCCCGTGCATCAACCACGGCATCGACATGACCAAGACCCAAGCTGAAGAGAAGCTCGCCGTGGACACCGGCTACTGGATCCTCTACCGATACAATCCCATGCTGGCCCGGGAAGGCAAGAACCCGCTCAGCCTCGATTCCAAGGAACCCAAGCTAGACTACCAGACGTTCCTGAACAATGAGATCCGTTACAGAACGCTCACCCAGCAGTATCCCGACATCGCCAAAGTCCTCTTCCCGCAGGCCGCGGAAGAGGCCAAGAAGAGATTCCAGGACTTCAAGAAACTCGCGGAGTAGCTTTTCCCGCGCACGAACTCAAGCCCCGGGACTTTATTAGCTATTCCTGTTTGGGCCCGATAATGACCTCCACGGACCTGTCCATTTTGAAGACGTCCCTGATGAACACGTTCCATTCGGCCAGCGTCACGTTCCGGATCTCTTCGAAGAATCCATCCAGGAATTCACCGCCGAGGCCCCGGGTCTCGAAGAGAGCGGCGGTCCTGGCGCGGGCCTCCTTGGTCTCATTCGCCCTGAGGAACGATGCCCCGGAGTTGTTCTTCGAGGTCTCGAGGTCCTCTTCGGTCAGCTCGGTCGCCGCCAGGTCCCTGAAGATCCTCTCGAGCGACGAGCGGGCGGCTTCCAGCTTTTCCGGCGAGGTTTCAAGATAGGCTTCAAGGACGCCTTCTCCTATCGGAGAAGAGATCATTGAATTGACTTCATAGGCGAGCCTTTCCTTGAACCGGAGGGCCCAGAGCCGCGAACCCACGCCTCCACCAAGGATGTCCTCGGTAAGGAAAGCGAGGGCGTAATTCCGGGATGAGAGAACGGGAAGAGGGAATCCCAGGCCCAGATACGACTGCTTGGCCTCTTTTTCCCTGTAGATCCGCCTTTCCGCCGGGACCGTGATGGCGCCCGGCCGTATTTCCGCGCGGGTCCCAGTCTTGATGCCGCCAAAATATTTTTTGACATAGCCGGCGACCACGGGCTCTTCCAGGTCGGAAGCAATGGACAGAACCATGTTGGAAGCCTTGAAATAGGTCTCGTAGAATTGGGTGATGTCGTTTTTCCGAATGGACTTCAGGCTTTCTTCCGTTCCCCAGCCCGCCCCCCCGAATCCTTCGGGACCGAAAAATGCCCCCATACACTCGGCGTGCCCGGCATTGGAGGCGGAATCAAGCTCGGCCTTTCCCTGGTGACCCATGTTCTTAACGATGGCGTCGATCCTCAGTCCCGAGAACAGCGGGTCCCGGATGATCTTGCTGACGATCTTCAGCGCGTCCTCGAGGTTGCCGGAGAGGCATTGGACGCTGATGAGCGTGCAGTCCTCGAAGGAGGCCACGGAAAGGCGCGTGGATTGGAGCATGAGGTCCCGGACCTTCCCCTCGTCCGGAATCTCGACCGCCAACCGTGTGGTCAGGTAAGCCAGCCCGCTCTTCCCGGTGGGTTCGGCGCTTTTCCCTCCGCGGATGAGAAGGAGGAGCCAGGTGAGCTCGGAGGAATCATCCTTTTGGAATATGCAGGTGAGGCCGTTGTCCAGAACACTCCGGCGCGGCGGGTTTCTCCATGGTCCCGAGTCCTGCCCGGCCAGGACGCCTCCGGCCAGGGCAAGGACGAAAAGGCCGGAGGACAGGAGTCCGGCCATTTTTCCGGCCGGCCCGCCGGTCGGTTCAGGACTTTCTTTTAGGCACGATGGTGACAACGACACCTTCTCCTTTGCTCAAGTATTTTGCCGCGGCCTTCCGGAGATCGGACGAATTGACACGATCGATCCTGGCCAGGAAACTTTCTTTGTCGCCCTTGTCCTCGACAAGAAGGAAGTGGCGGGCCAGGGAGCCGGCGAGGAGCAGGCCCGTCTCCTGAGCTTTTTGGGAGCTGAACCTGACCTGGGCCTTGGCGCTCCTCAGGTAGTCAAAGACATAGAGCTGGTCCTGGCCTAAGTAATCCTCCTTGGCGAAGTTCAGGTCCCTGACCTGGTTCAGGAAGCGGAGCGCCTCAGTCCTTGCCATGGAGACATCCTTCGGGTCGAGCGTGAAAAACGCCATGAGAGCCCCGCCATATTTATGGGCGGAGTAGTTCATACTGACCGTCTGGACGAGGTCCCATCTCGCCCTCAATGCGGAATTCAGCATCGGATTGAGCCCGCGGCCCAGGATCTCGGTCAGCAGATCGACCGCGTACTGGTCGGGGTTGTTATAATCGGGACCGATGAGACCGATGGCGAGATAAGCCTCCTGGACGTCCATCTCCTCCCGGACCTCCACACTCTTCCCAAGGAGGGCGGCCTTTTCAAATGTCGCGGGCTTGAAGTCAGCACCCTTGACGGACGAGAACACGGCCCTGACCTTCTCTTCCATGTCCTTGAGGGGAAGATCCCCGACCACGGCCAAGGAACAGTTGCCGGGGACGAAGAAGGACGCGTAGAATTCCTTGAGCTTGTCCGGGGTGATGGTCCGGAGGTCTTCCGCCGACCCATAGGCCGGGTTCCTGTAGGGGTGACCTTTGAACAGGTTCTGGTAAACGAGCGAAGCCGCGTACTTCCTGGGGTCGTCCCGGACCATACGGATCTCTTCCAGGATGATGTCCTTCTCTTTTTCGAGCTCTTCGGCCGTGACGTCGAAGCTGAACAGGATCTCCTTCTGGTTTACCAGGCCGAAGTCGAACCGGTCGGACGGCAGGGAGATCTCGAAAACGGCCAGGTCCTGGCCCGTAAAAGCATTGAAATAAGCACCGTTTCGCCGGATATCGCGGCTGATCTCCGTCCCGCTTCTGAATTCCGTCCCCCGGAAGAGGATCCCGTGTTCCAGGAGGTGGACGAGGCCGCTCGATCCTTCGGGTTCATCCTTCGTTCCGACGTTCACGGCGGCCGATATGTTGACGAGCGGCAAGCCGGGCTTCTCGTAAAGGATGACCTTGAGGCCGTTGTCCAGGACGAAATATTTGGAGGCGTTCTGCAGGGGAGAAGGCACGGGAAATGAGGGAAGTGCGATTGCCAAAAGGAGGGTTGAAACGCAGAAGGCGGCCGGCGCTTTATTCTTCATCGTCTTATATTAGCAGCAATTATTAGCAGCAATATTCATACCATATGGCCTACACGAAGACCGCGGAACCGACTTGTCACTCGTCCGTAAATTCCTTTTACATTTCCTGGCAGAATCTTACAGCAGTTCCATCGTGCCTGACAAGCTTTCTTTGGCTCGGCGAGGGGAACTGCGAGCGGCACTGGATGCCACCCTTAGCCCCCGGCCCCCGGGGAACCAGTCCCGTCGGTTCCCCCCATCAGATAAGCCGACGGGTCCCCCCCCCGCTACGGGGGCTTGCGGGCGGCATCCAGTGCCGCTCAGCAAGAATTTGGCCGTTATTTATTCAATCACACGAATAGAGGTCCTTTTTTGATCCGGGAGGGCGGGCTTGGACGGGTTCGGGAAACATGATAGAATTCCGGGGCAAAGGACGGACGCGCGATGAAGAACGAACGCAAGGCTAAGATCCTGGTTGTGGACGACGAAGAGAACATCCGCAAATCCCTTAAAATGATCCTGGAGTATGAGGGCTATTCACTTCTGGAGGCCTCGAACGGAGAAGACGCCCTGGATATCATCCGGGAGACCGTCGGGCTGAACCTCATCCTGCTTGACATCAAGATGACGGGACGCGACGGCCTCGAGATCCTGGCTGAGATCAAGGGCAAGCCGTCTTCCCCGGAGGTCATCATGATCTCCGGGCAGGGGACGATCCAGACCGCGGTCGAGGCCACCAAGCTTGGGGCCTTCGATTTCCTCGAGAAACCCCTGCACCGTGAGCGCGTCCTTTTGAGCATCCGGAACGCCCTCGACCGGAACAAGCTCCGGACCGAGTGTCTTGATCTGAGAAAGAGGTCCGAGAAGCGTTATGAGATTATCGGCGAACATGAACTCGTTAGGAACCTCTGGAAGGAAATCCTCAAAACGGCCCCGACCAACGCCACGATCCTGATCCACGGAGAGAGCGGAACGGGAAAGGAGCTCATCGCCCGGGCCATCCATGCCCGAAGCCTCCGGGCCAAGGAGAAATTCGTCCAAGTCAACTGCGCCGCGATCCCCGAAGAGCTCATCGAATCGGAACTCTTCGGCCATGAGAAGGGGGCGTTCACCGGCGCCACGGAACGGAAGATGGGAAAATTCGAGCAGGCCGACGGGGGCACGATCTTTCTGGACGAGATCGGGGACATGAGCCTGAAGACCCAATCCAAGGTTCTCCGGGTCCTGGAGGAGGGAGAAGTCCAGCGTGTCGGATCGGCCAAGATCGGCAAGGTCGACGTCAGGGTCATCGCCGCCACCAACAAAGACCTGCGGGCGGAGATGAAGGAGGGACGTTTTAGGGAGGACCTTTTCTTCAGGCTGAACGTGGTCCCTCTCTATTCGCCGGCTCTTCGCGAGAGGAAGGAGGACATCCCCCTCCTGATCGGGTATTTCACGCGGACATTCTGCGAGGAGAACAACTTCAAGCCGAAGACATTCAGCGGCGAAGCCATGGCCGCCCTTGTCGGCCACTTCTGGAAAGGAAACGTTCGAGAGCTCAGAAACGTCGTGGAGCGGCTCATCATCCTCACGGAAAAGGACGTCATCGATAAGATGGACCTGCCTGAGCAGTTCCGTGAGGAGAAAGAGGTCGATCTCCCGGACGAGGCCGGCATCCGGACGCTCAAGGAATTCCGCGAGATCGCCGAAAAGGAATTCATCCTGGCCAAACTCCGATCCAACGGCTGGAACATCTCCCAGACGGCCAGGGAAATCGACACGCCGAGGAGCAACCTCTATAAGAAACTCGAACAATATGGTATAAAGATAACTGCTGGAGTAGGCGAGGCGGTTGCTCCTTCACCCGACACCGGGGACGAAGGGGAGGAAAGTCCGAACTCCAAAGGGCAGGATGGTCGCTAACGGCGACTCCGGGAGACCGGGGGAAAGTGCCACAGAAAACACACCGCCCTCCGGGAACGGC
>CAZSMW010000151.1:0-5376 GCA_964607985.1 uncultured Eubacteriales bacterium | reverse complement strand
GCGGGTTGAGGAATGGGGGGAATGGATGCGGGAGACGCTTCTCTTGGATGTGCCGCATCGCCAGATCGTCTTCACCATCCCCAAGAGGCTGCGGGTCTTCTTCAAGTTCGATCGCCGTCTCCTCGGCGATCTCTGCCGCTGCGCCCTCCGGTCTCGGAGCCGTTACTTCGAGGCGGCGGTTTCCGCCTGTACTCATGGAAACAATGACTCCATGAGTGTTGTGACCGGGAGCGCGCTTACGCCCGGGGTCATCGCCGCCATCCAGACCTTTGGGGACCGGATTAATCTACACGTGCACCTCCATTTTCTGGTGACCGAGGGCGGGATCGACGACGCGCGGCTGGCCGGGCTGAGCGGATCACTTCTAAGCAGCGGGTCGGGAGTTCGAGTCTCTCCAGGCGCGCTTTTCTCTGAGCGGCTGTTGAGGGGTCAGGTCTTAACAGAAGAGAGATGAATAATAGCAAAGAAGTTATAGATAGTGAATCTTGGTGAAAAGAGGCCGGATTCATGTTGCGTTGACACGTTTTTTGTTGCCCTTGACTTTGGCCAGCGGCCTCGATATTCTCACGTTGTCAATCGGGCGCGGCTGTTTCCGGAAGGCCCGATAGAAACAAGAGGAGGATTTAAGATGCATTTGAAGAACTACGGACTGCTTATCTTGGCATGTGCCCTATTGGCAAGCGGCTGCGGCAAGAGCGGAAACGAAGCGCCGCAGGCAGAGGGCCGTGGGACGGCGCCTGAGGCGTCAACCGCGGGCACGCCGGCTGCGACCGAAGCGGCGACCGGGGCTGGACCTGCCCAGGCCGCAAACCGGTCGGAGATCACGACCGGCGACTCGGCGATCGTGATCAAAGGCTCAGGGAGCGGTGACGTCGGACCTATCTCCTTCGACCAGCCTTATTACATTGTAAAGGTGAAGTACGAATCATCGGAGGAGTACTCCATGCTCCAGGTGAGCTATAAAAAGATGATGGGCACCACGGAGGTTGAAGAGGACGTGGTGATGGCGGGAAAGGGGGAAGAGATCATGCGGGTTTTCGGCACCGAAAAAGAGGGCCAGCCGTCAAAGGAGTTCACCTTCACCGTCAAGTCGGCCGGCTCCTACACGATCGAATTCATCAAGCCGCCCGCCATGGATACGGCACAACCGGCGCCCCTGACGGTGACCGGCGGCCAGGGATACACCGTGACGCCCCTCGTGAAAACCGCCGGGAACTACGTGATGCTCCGTGTTAAGTATACCGCTCCGGTGGACGCCGGCATCAAGGGCGGCATGCCCCTCGCGAGCGGCTCGCTTTACGATGCCGAAACCGGTGAGCTTTGGGTGAGAGACCAGAGCGTCTACAATGGCAACGTCCAGGCGCAGGGCGGGATTACTCGGCAGAAGCCCGGCGTCTACTTCGCCCTGATCTCTTGCAGTAAGGAAGGCGGAACCTGGGAGGCCACGATTACGGAAGGGACCGCGGGATCCTGAAAAAGAGGGAAAAGGTCCGCGTCAGCTGAATTATCATGAGAGACGGAATCCGTAGCTTAAGAAATCAGCACGCGAGTCAGAAAACGCCAGACGACATACAATTTCTCACGAGAAGGAGAAACCGATGAAAAAAAACGAAAAATCAACGCTTTGTGGAATGCTCTCGATAGTCGCTGCGGCAGGACTAGGTGTGGCCCTGATCATTCAAGCCACGCCTTTGGCATTCGCGGCCAATCCGGCCGCTCTTTCTGGGTTCGGCCTAACACAAGGTGCACTTATGTCGTGTTGCATCGCCGGGAAGTACAAGGGAACCCGCCAGGATACCGCATCAAGAACTTGCCTCGAACCCACCACTGAAGATTTCAGCATGGAGATCTTCCAGGGAAAAAAATGCGACGCCGATATCTGGGGGACCTTAGTCGGCGCCAGCGATCCGAGTCACATTCAATACTTCAAAGGTACAGTGACTCGAAGCGCGATCCGCGGCTGCTGCGATATCATGGGAAAGTTTTCAGAACCGGGCGGGGAAACCGAGTTCAAAGGAACCCTGTGCCGGAAAGGGAACAAATGGAGTGGGACAGGCACTTATAAAACAACAAGAGAAGGGGCCGTTTGTTCCGGGACCTTGACGATGTCCCAAATCTGAACGTTTTCCTTCGCCTCCCATCTACAAAACCGGCATACAGTCGCCATAGCTGAAGAAACGGTAGCGTTCTTGAATTTGAAGACGGGTTCCGCTCGCGTTTGCGAACGGGCAGGAGGGCACATATGCCTTCAGGAAAATCACACATAGCCTTGGGACTCTTACTGCTGATAGCTTTTTTTGTCGTGGGGCCTGCTAATCCTCGTCATCCAGGAGAAGAACTTGCGGAGCGGGCCCGGCGAATTCACAGCGATGCCATCGTGGTCGATACCCATCTTGATACGCCCATGAAGCTCCGCCAAAAATGGGCGGACTTGAGCCTGCGAGGCGCGACACCGCATTTCGATATCTCGCGGGCCCATCAGGGAGGCTTGACGGCGCCTTTCTTCGCCATATATGTGCCGCTCAACTTTGCGGAGACGGGAGGAGCCATCAAAGAGGCAATGGAGCTCATCGACCTGGTAAATCAGGTCGTGGCCGGCCACCCAGCCGACCTGGAGGCGGCGGCTAGTGCAGCAGACATTCGCCGCATCAAGAAAACCGGCAAGATGGCTGTCCTGATGGGTCTCGAAGGGGGGCATGCCATAGAAGACTCACTCGCCGCCCTTCGCGTTTTCTACAAGATTGGCATCCGTTATCTAACGCTGACACATGTGAATACAAACCACTGGGCGGATTCTTCAGGTGCACCTTGGCTGCCTGATTTTGATCCGAAAAAACTCCAGGTCCACCATGGCCTGACCGACTTCGGGAGAACCGTCGTCCGCGAGATGAACCGGCTCGGGATGATGGTCGATATTTCTCACGCTTCTGATGAAGCGACGGATGATGTTCTCGCCGTCTCGCGCGCTCCTGTCTTCGCGTCGCACTCATCCTGCCTGGCTCTATCAAACGTTCCTCGTAATTTAAGTGATGACCAGATCCGGCGGATTGCCAAGACAGGTGGCGTGGTCATGATTAATTTTAGCTCTGAATTTCTTGATCAAAAGGTAGCAGACGCATTTCACGCACTCTATTTGAAAATCCGCCCCGAATATGAGGAGATAAAAGAGCGGTTCGCCGACAACCCCGCAGAGAGAGACGCAGCCATCGATAAACTTTATGAGAAGTCGCCTTCCTACAAAGCTCCCTGGACCAAGGTCATCGATCATATCGAGCACGTGATCAAGATTGCGGGGCCGGACGCCGTGGGACTGGGGACAGACTTTGACGGCATAGGGGATCCGCCCGAAGGTCTCGAGGATGTTTCGAAGCTTCCCAAAATCACGGAAGAGCTTTTGCGCCGGGGTTACTCGGAAGAAGTCGTGCGCAAGGTCCTGGGTGAAAATTTCTTGAGATTTTTTGCGAGAGTCGAAGAGGTCGCACGGTCTTTATCTTCTGAGCCGCCTTCGACAGAAAGAATTGATCGGTAACAAAGTTCCTTAATCTTCCGCAAGACGGCGACCCAATCCGCCTGACTTACGCCTTGAAGGCGAACCGGCCCTCGATGAACAGCCGCTTGCAGGCGTCGACGACGTCGGGGTCGTAGAGCGTACCGCGGTTTTTGGTGATCTCGTGGATGGCTTCGCCCAGGGTCAGGGCCGCCCGGTAGGGCCGATGGGAAATCATGGCTTCGACGACGTCGGCCACGGCTAGGATCCGGGCGATGATGTGGATCTCTTCGCCCCGGAGCCCGTTGGGATAACCGGAGCCGTTAATCCTCTCGTGGTGCTGGAGGACGATCTCGGCGATGGGCCAGGGGAACTCGATCGTCCGCAGGATCTCAAAACCGATCTGGGGATGATTCTGGATGAGGCGGAACTCGAACTCGTTGATCTTGCCGGGTTTGCTCAGGATCTCGGCCGGGATGGAGATCTTGCCGAGGTCGTGGATCGAGGCGGCCATGCGGATGGCGTCGATATCCTCGCTGGAGAGTTTCATCTCCGTGGCGATGGCCCGGGCGAGGTCGCTTACCCGCTTCTGATGGCCGGCCGTGTAAGGGTCCCGCGTTTCGATGGTCAGGGACATGGCCTGGATCGTGGCGCCCATGGCCTTTCGAAGTTTTCCGAGTGTCAGGCTCAGTTCCTCCTCGGTCTTCCGCCTGTCCGTGACGTCGCGCATAATGATGAGGTTGGCCGGTTTCCCCTGGTAGATGATCCGGCCGGCGCTGAGCTCAACGCTGGTCATCGTGCCGTCCTTCCGCTTGACCGAGGCCTCGAAAATGACCGGGGTGTCTTCAGCCCCCGACTCCCTTTTATACGTGCTTTCCAGGGTCGTGATGTCCTCGGTGGCGAGATAGCGGCCGAAGGGCGTATCGATGAGCTCGTCCAGGGTGAATCCGCCTATCTCCGCCGCCCTGGGGTTAATGTATTTGAAAAGGGAGTCCTGGATGATGGCGATCCCATCGGTCGCTCTTTCGACGACATGGCGGTATTTTTCCTCGTTCTCCCGGAGGGACCGGTCTTCCAGTCTGCGGGCCGTCGTTTCCCGCAGGATCCCCATGATTCTTCCCCCGTTCCCGGACAAAACGGACGTGCCGGCTTCCACGTACTTCGTCGCTCCGTCTCGGCTGACGATCCGGAACTCGAAGATCCCGCTCCGCGCTTCCGTCCCCGCCAGCACCAGCTTCTTATCATCGGGGTGGACAAAGTCCAACATGTCGAAGCCGGGGCCGCAGATCTCCTCAGCGGAGGCGCCGACGAGCTTCTCGAACGCGGGGTTGACATACTCGAAAACGCCCCGGGAAACGACGTAAATGCCGTCGGCGGAATCCCTGATCAGAGTGCCGAAGATCTTTTCTTTCCTTTTCCGGAGCAACTTGGACGTCATGAGCTTGCCCCATTATAAGCTAGAAATCGAGCGGGAATCAAGACTTCGCCTTTCACTGGCTTAGTCGGGGCACCGCCTCCCAAATTGATTCTTTTCCCTTGAAATCCGAAAAACTCTCTTGTATCATGGTCGCTTCAAGGGTTATGATGGGACGATTTTCCGGTTTCGGCGCATCGCCTCGGAAGATGGGCTTCCTCACCCCGCGATTCCCCCCGGGCGGTGATTGACCTCGAATGGGGCTTGGCGCAAGATAGGAAACCGTTGGAGCGATCATGGCGTTCAGGAGAAAGGAATTGACACAATTTGTCAATTCGCATAGGATTTAGGTAACAATATGGCATCGAACCTCGGCGAACTCCTCTTACGGGAAAAGATCATCAACGCGGACCAGCTCAAGTCCGCCCTCGATTTCCAGAAGAAAAACAACCTTCCGCTCGGCACGTCCCTCGTG
>CAZSMW010000150.1:0-1511 GCA_964607985.1 uncultured Eubacteriales bacterium | reverse complement strand
GGGGCCGCCCGCCTCGATGCCGGTCGTGGGAACGTACCGGAGAAGGTGAACCCCTTCGCCGGCCGGTGCTTCCCCGAGCGTCCTGTCCGGCCGCGGATAGAGGGATTGCTCCCGGATTCTCTCGATGGGCCAGCCGTCCTCGTAGCGCCATTCCCCGGGCGCCTCCTCCAGGTGCGGCCCGGGTGGGTGCCAGCGCCGGACGTAGATTGCGAACCGGGGCTCGTCCATGATCCCGGTGTTGTGTCCTTTGAGCCAGTGGTCGAACCAGCGGACGGCCTCGTGGCGCCACTCCATCCCCGGCTTCGGGTAGGGCTCGTTCGGGTAAGTGTGATTCCATGGACCGATGATCGCCTTTACAGGGGCCTTCAGGTGCTCAAGCATCCGGGGCAGGCTGTCGCGGTAGCCGTCGTACCATCCTCCGATCAGGAACGTGGGGATGCGGATCGACTCGTAACGCGTCTTGAGGGCGGTGCGGTCCCAGAAAGGCCCGGCGCGCTGCTGGCGCTTGTAGGTCAGCATCCAGGGCGGCGTGTCGAAGCGTTCGGCGAAGTATCGCTCGTCGATGCGGTAATCGGGCGCCCCCGGCACGGCGTTCGCCAGGTCCTGGCTCATCTCCCAGGAATCGACATGCATCATGCCGTCCATGAAGTGCACGTCGTCCTGGTAGAGGTCGTCGGTCGCATCCACCGCGATGATAGCTTTGAGCGCGGGCGGGTTCCGCATGGCCATGTGGATGGAGTTGAAGCCGCCCCAAGAGATCCCGAACATCCCGACATTGCCGTTCGAGAACGGCTGGCGGGCCAGCCAGGCGATGACCTGTTCGCCGTCCCGCTGTTCGATTTCGCTGTACTCGTAGGGGATAAGGGTCCCTTCGCTATTGCCCGTTCCCCGGATGTCGACGCGCACGACGACGTAGCCGCGGCGGACGAACCAGGCGTATAAGGGGTAGCTGCCGCCGCGCCCCTCGGTCTTGCGGTAGGGGAGATACTCGAGGAGGACCGGGAATGGCCCGCGGTCGCCCGGGCCCTTCAGCCGCCAGATGTCGGCCGCGAGACGCACGCCGTCCTCCATGGGGATCCATGCCTCCTCAAGCGCTACGTCGAAAGTGGGCGGCGAGGGCCGGCGCTGCGGCGAGTGCGCAGTCGCGGCGGCCGCGGGGAGGGCTAAGAAACAAAAAAGGGCGAAAACCGCGGACGAAGCCATGAGCAACCTGAGCCCCGAGGATCCTTTTGGTTTCAGCCGGCATCTCATTTTTTTCCTCCTGACCACAAACCTTCTCGCACTTGGTCAAACAACCGCACTTTTCCATCCTTCCTCACCTGGGGGGAGGAATAGCGCTCTGCTCCTCCCTCTCCCTTTGATGGGAGAGCGGCGGGGAGAGGCAACGGAGAAAAACTTGACATAGGCATTATTATTAACATATTTTTCAGGCGCATGGCGAGCTAAAAAGCGGAGGACAACCGAACAAGGAGCCTTACACTACCTGTACTTGGATGTGCAGGACCTCGTAA
>CAZSMW010000149.1:0-9515 GCA_964607985.1 uncultured Eubacteriales bacterium | reverse complement strand
GGTCTCTCCGTATTTCTCCTCGAAGATGGCCATGGCGCCTTCCCGGATCCCTTCTTCGAGCGTCGTGACCTTAGTATCGACGCTCACATCCTCCCTGATCTTCTCGTTGACCAGGATCTCGATCCTTCGGACCTCCTCCCTGCCCAATGCGGCGAAATGGGTGAAATCAAACCTCAAGCGCTGGTCCGAAACGAGCGAGCCGGCCTGCTTGACATGATCGCCCAGGATCTGGCGCAGGGCGGCATGGAGAAGGTGGGTCGCGGTGTGGTTGTCGGATATCGAACCCCGGCGGGCCAGGTCGACCACAGCGTCCACCGTGTCTCTCGCGCCCAAGGTCCCGGCCAGGATCTTGACCCTGTGGACAATGAGCTCCGGAGTAAGATAGTAAACATTCCCGACGAGGCCCGAAAAACGGGAGTTCTTGAGGACACCCGTGTCCCCCACCTGTCCACCGGCCTCAGCATAAAAGGGTGTCCGGTCAAGAACGACCTCTCCTTCTGCTCCGGGGCCGAGCGCCGGGACCGGCCTCCCGTCCATGAGGGTGGCCAGGACCTCCGCATCCTGGACCTCGACCGACTCATGGGCCACGGAACGGACCTTGAGGTCCTTCAAATCCCCGTGGATCTTCTTCGCCTTCTGCTTGAGTTCGCCCTTCCAGGATCGCCGGGCTCTTTCCCGCTGTCCCTCGAGCTCGCGGGCAAAGCCCGCTTCATCGACCGCCATCTTCTTTTCCCCGGCCAATTCCTGGGAGAGGTCGAGGGGGAAGCCGAAAGTGTCGTAGAGCTTGAAGGCCTTGTCGCCGGGGATGGTCGTCCGGCCTTCATTCCGGGTCTCCGCGACAACCTGATCGAAAGTGCGGAGCCCGGAGGCCAGGGTCGCCGAGAACCGTTCCTCCTCGGATAGACAGACCCGGGAAATGTAGTTCATGGATATCAGGAGCTCGGGATAGGCGTCCTTCATGACGTCCCCGACGCCGCCTGTAAGTCTGTAAAGGAAAGGTTCTTTGATTCCCAGGAGGTTGCCGTGCCGGAAAGCCCTGCGGATGAGGCGTCTCAGAACGTATCCCCGGCCATCATTGGCGGGAGTCACGCCGTCTCCGATGAGAAAGGACGCGGCCCGGATGTGATCAGCGATGATGCGGACCGAGATGTCCCCTTCGTCCCCTGACGGGTACTCACGCCCGGCGATCTCGCAGAGCGCCCCGATGAGCGGCATAAAGAGGTCGGTGTCGTAATTGCTCTTTTTCCCTTGGAGGACGGCCGCCATCCGTTCCAAGCCCATCCCCGTATCGATGGACGGCGAAGGGAGCGGTTTGAGGACGCCCCCTTCCTCCTGGTTCTTTTCCATGAAAACGAGGTTCCAGAGCTCGACGAACCGGTCGCTCCCCTTTTCAATCAGGGCGTAAGGGTCGCCGCTTTCGATTTCGGCTCCGAGGTCATAGTGGATCTCCGAGCAGGGGCCGCAAGGACCCGTCTCCCCCATGGACCAATAGTTGTCCTTCCTGCCGTAGCGGAATATCCTGTCGACCGGGACTCCGACATCCCCAGCCCATATCCGGAAGGCTTCTTCATCGTCCTCGTAGACGGTGGCATAAAGCAGGTCCTTGTCGATCCGGAAGACTTCGGTCACGAGCTCCCAAGCATAGGAGATGGCCTCTTTCTTGAAGTAATCACCGAAGGAGAAATTGCCGAGCATTTCGAAGAAGGTGTGGTGTTTGGCGGTCCGGCCGACCGTTTCCAGGTCGTTGTGCTTCCCGCTGACGCGCATGCATTTTTGGACGGAGACGGCACGTTTATAGCGCCGGGTCTCCAGTCCAAGGAAGATGTTCTTGAACTGGTTCATTCCGGCGTTGGTGAAGAGGATGGTTGGGTCGTCCTTGGGAAGGAGCGACGAACTCTTGACGACCCGGTGGCCCCGGCGGGAGAAGTACTCGAGGAACGTTTCTCGGATCTCGTGCGAAGTCATCGGGCTTCTTCTTCCGGTCCCCCCTCCACCCGTTCGACCTTGCTCATCTGCTTTTCCATCTCTTCCATGGCGATGTCCAGCGTGGATTGGATCCCCATGACTCGGAGCTTGAAGTTGTCCGGGTTGGACGAGTATTTCATGCCCTGCTCAAAGGAGATGTACCCGTCTCGATAGAGTTGGTAGATCGACTGGTCGAACGTCTGCATACCGTACTGCGAAACACCGGCCGCGACAGCGTCCTTGATCTGGCTAGTCTTTTCTCGGTCCGAGATGCACTCGGCGATGTAGGGGGTGTTGATCATGACCTCGACAGCCGGGACCCGGCCCTGTCCGTCCATCCGCGGGATCAGGCGCATTGAGATGATCGCCTTCAGGATGCTGGCCAGCTGGAGCCGGACTTGGCGCTGGTGATGGGGCGCAAAGACCGAGATGATCCGGTTGATGCTCTCCGGGGCGTCCAGAGTGTGGAGGGTGCTGAAGACCAAGTGGCCGGTTTCGGCCGCCAGCAGGGCCGTCTCGATGGTGTCCAGGTCGCGCATTTCGCCCACCAGGATGACATCGGGGTCCTCGCGGAGACAGGCGCGCAGGCCCCTGCCGAACCCGCTGACGTCCATGCCCACCTCCCTCTGGTTGATCGTGCTCTTCTTATCTTTGTGCAGATACTCGATCGGGTCCTCGATGGTGATGATGTTCTCCCGGCGATAGGTGTTGATATAATCCAGCATGGCAGCCAGCGTTGTCGTTTTGCCGCTCCCCGTCGTGCCCGTGACCAGAACGAGGCCGCGCGGGGAGAAGGCGATCTTCTCCAAGACCTCGGGCAGGAGGAGCTGACGGACTGTCTTGACCTCAAGCGGGATGATCCGCAAGGCGATGGCCAGCGAGCCGCGCTGATGGAATATGCTGCCGCGGAAGCGGCCGAATCCGGGAAGGCTGTAGGCCAGGTCGATGTCCAGGTCCACCTGGAGTCTCGCTTTCTGAGGGTCCGTCATCATCTGGTTCCCGAGTTCATCGGTGTCCTGGATCGTGAGCCTCGGGAAACCCGTCAGGGGAGTCAGTGTCCCGTGGATGCGGATCATGGGATGGGTCCCGGCCTTCAGATGAACGTCCGAGGCGTCCCTCTCTATGGCGATCTTCAAGAATTCGTCAATGACCATGGCCGTCTCCTTCATTAAATGTTTTTAGAGATATGTCAACCAATGGTATGTGTCCTCGCGCTCTCCGTTGACGTAAGCGAAAAACTCTTCCTGGAGCTTCCCGGTGACCGGTCCGCGCCGACCGCTCCCGACGACGATCTTGTCGATGGACCGGATCGGGGTCACTTCGGCCGCCGATCAGAGAACCAGTTTCCCGTTCATCCATACCATGCTGTTCTCATTAAAGGGGCTCATTCCCATCTCCTTGACAAGACTTCAAAACCTTTTCAGGCTCATTTTATACGAGGGGACCCAACGAAGTCAATCCGGCCTCCCGGGTCAGGCTGATTCTCCGCAGTGGGGACAGGTCTTCGACTTCAGGGGAAGCGGTCGGCGGCAGTTCCAACATAGGTCGGCTTTGCGGTTCTCCCGGGCCTTGATCCTGGTGAAGATGTCCTCGATCTCGGTGCTCTTGGTATCGTGCCTCCGGTAAACGGAGAGACCGCGGATGATGTCGCCGGCGTTTTGGTACCGTTCTTCGATCTTGGCGGCCAGACACTTCATGATGATCTCATCGACCTCCTTGGGAACCTTGTTGTTGCGGATCCTAGGCGGCGTGATCTTCCCCAGTTGGGCCTTCTCCAGGATCTTGAAGGGGTCGGGGTCGAAGATGGGCGGCCGGCCGATGATCATCTCATAGAAGATGCAGCCGATGGAATAGATGTCCGAGGCAAAGGAGGCTTTTCCCATGAACTGCTCGGGGGCCATATAAGGCGGAGAACCGATGCGCGTCGAGGCATAAGGAACGGTTTGGAGCCAAGCCGAGGTTCCGAAGTCGGTGATCTTGACCGTCCCGTCCTCCGAGACCATGATGTTGGAAGGCCGGAGGTCACGATGGATGATTTTGTTCTTGTGGGCATGGTCGATCCCGTACGAGACCTGCTTGATGAAGTCCATGGCCTGTTCGCAGTCCAAGACTTTTTCCTTCTCCAGGATCCTTTCCAGGGTCCTCCCTTTGACATACTCCATGACCATGAAGAAGATGTTCTTCTCCTTCTCGGCCGAGATCATCCGGACGATATTGTGGTGGTTCAAGGCGGCCTGAAGCCTTGGCTCCTTGAGGAGTTTGTAGAGTTCGACAGATTGTTTATGGGGGACCTTGATGGCCACTTTGATGTCCAGCCACGTATCTTTGGCCAAAAACACCGAGCCGAAACCCCCGCTCCCCAGAGAGCGCAGGATCTCGTACTTTCCGACCTTCTGTCCTTGCAGGAACATGTCACGAATTCTTGAATTGGGAGATCATCCCCACGGCGGCCAAAAAGCCTCCGGGGCTCTTCTGATCGATCTCTCCGGCGTAAAACTGGTTTGAGGTCAACCTCGCTGCCCTAAATAAATCAATGGAATAGATTCCTGACTTTCAGAACGACACTTTTGTCAACATCGTTGATGGTTTCCCCCCTGAGTTCGGCCAACTTGAGGAGGAGAGATCTCTGTTCCTTCGTCAGGTCCGCGGGTGTCGTCACGATCACCTTCATGTAGAGGTCCCCTTTGCGGTGGCCGTCCACATCCCTTATGCCTTTGCCTTTGATGCGGAAGACCTCCCCCGACTGGACCCCGGGAGGAACTTTGAGGACCTCGTTGCCCTCAAAAGTCGGGACCTCGATCCTGGCTCCCAGGGCGGCCTGAGCAAAAGACAGGGGGATCTCACAAGAGAGGTCGTTCTTCTCACGCTCAAAAAAGGCGTGCTTCCGGATCCTGGTGATGACATAGAGATCGCCGCGGGGCATGCCCTTTTCTCCGGCTTCCCCTTCTCGGGGGATCCTCAGCCTCGTGCCGTTGTCCATTCCGGCGGGGATATTGATCTTCAGCGAGACCTTTTCCTTGACCACCCCGGTCCCTTGGCATTCTCCGCAAGGAGAGGCAATGATCTCGCCGGCACCCCTGCAATGGGAGCAGGTCCTGGAAAGGGTGAAGAATCCCTGCTGATAACGGATCTGGCCCCTTCCCTGGCAGGCCGGGCAGACCGATTTTCGGGTGCCGGGGCGAAGCTTCGATCCGTCGCAGGAAGGGCATCTCTCGTGGCGGGTGAGCTTGATCTCCTTTTCCATGCCCAGGGCCGCTTCCTCGAGACTGATCTCCATCTCCAGGGCCAGATCCCTGCCCCTTTCCGGCTGCCGCCTCCGGGTCCGCTCACCGGTCCCGAAGAAATCTCCGAAGCTGAAGCCGAAGATATTCCCCAGGATATCCTCGAAGTCTTCAAACACGGACGCATCGAAGCCCGAATAGCCCTGGCGCTTCAGTCCGTCGGCCCCATATTGGTCATAGATCGCCTTCTTGTCCGGATCGATGAGGATGCTGTAAGCCTCGGCGGCTTCCTTGAAGCTTTCTTCAGCCTCCTTGTTCCCGGGATTCCTGTCGGGGTGGTGTTTGAGGGCTGCATGTCGATAAGCCTTTTTTATCTCTTCCGGAGCTGCCCCGCGGAAAACTCCCAAAACCTCATAGTAATCCTTTCCAGCCATTTTTTCTATTTCCTTAGAGCGACCGCTTTTTCCTTTTCAATGATTTTTTCGATGTCCGTGGACGACAGGCCCGAAGAGGCCCTGACCTGAATCCTCTGCTGGCGGCCGGAAGCGACATCGTTCGCCGACACCTTGACGATCCCGTCCGAGTTGATTTCGAACGTGACATCGATCTGGGGAACTCCCGCGGGCGCCGGCTCGATCCCTACGAGATCGAACGTTGCCAGGGACTTGTTCTGGGTGGCGAACTCGCTTTCCCCCTGGAGAACATGGATTCGGACACGCCTCTGGTTGTACTCTACGGTCGTAAACGGCATCGTCTTCTTGGCAGGGATGGTCGTGTTCCGCTCGATGATCTTCTGGTAGGTTTGGTTCTCAGTCTCAATCCCCAAGGAGAAAGGCGTGACGTCCAGGAGCAGGACGAGGTCATTGATGGACCCTTTAATGATCCCCGCCTGGATGGCCGCGCCCATGGCCACGATCTCATCCGGGTTGACGTGCTCGGCAGGCCTTTTATTGAAATGCTTCGAGACCTTTTCCTTGATCAGGGGCATGCGCGTCTGGCCGCCCACCAGGATGACCTCGCCGATGTCCCCAAAGTTCAGCCGACAGTCGCCGAGCGCCCTGTCGATGAGAGGGATGGTCCTATCCACGAGGTCTCCGGTCAGATCCTCCAGAAGCCCGCGGGAAATCGACCTTCGGATGTGCTTGGACCCGGCCCCCTTGTTAGAGATGAACGGCAGGTTGATCTCGGTCTCCATCGTGAACGACAGCTCCCGTTTGGCCCGCTCGCAGGCTTCCTTGACCCTTTGCAGGGCCAGCTTGTCCTCGTAGAAATCGGCCCCGCCGTCCTTCTTGAATTCCTCGGCCAGCCATTCGACAATACGATTGTCGAAGTCCTCTCCGCCCAGATAGGAATCCCCGTTTGTCGCGAGGACCTGGAAGACCCCATCATTGATCTCGAGGATGGTGATGTCGAAGGTCCCGCCCCCCATATCGAAAACGGCGGCCGTCACGTTCTTCTTCGTATTCAGGCCGTAAGCCAGACCGGCGGCCTTGGGTTCGTTGATGACGCGAAGGACGTTAAGGCCGCTGATCTGGCCGGCGTCCTTGGTGGCCTGCCTCTGATGGTCATTGAAATGGGCGGGCACGGTAATCACCGCGTCGGTGACCACGTCCCCAAAAAAGGACTCGGCGCAGCGCTTGAGGTAGCTCAGGATCATGGCCGAGACCTCCTGGGGGGTCAGGACCTGCGAATCCAGGGATATCATGACGTCCCCGTTCCCGGCTTCGATAAGCCTGTAGGGCATCCTTTTCATGGCCTCGACGATCTCAAGTGACCCGTACTTCCGGCCGATAAGCCGCTTGACCGCGAAGATCGTGTTGCCGGGGTTCGTGATCGCCTGCCTCAGGGCCAGGTTGCCGATCAGGCGCTCGCCGGTGGTCGTGAACGAAACGACGGACGGGGTCGTGGGAAATCCCTCAAGGTTGGGGATAACGACGGGGCTTTCGCCCTCAAGGTGGGCGATGCAGGAAAAGGTGGTTCCCAGGTCGATTCCGATGACCCGCCCCATGTCCGTTAACCCTTCCTCGGCATGAGCACCCGGACCATGGAGGGCCGCAGCAGCCTGTTGTGGAGCATGTACCCCTTTTGGAGGACCTCCGCAACTTCGGGATCCTTGACCTGGTCGGATTCCTCCGTGGCCATGGCGTGGTGTAGGTTGGGGTTAAAAGCTCCGTCCTTGATCTCGATGGGCTGAACTCCTTTCTTGAACAGGATGTTCTGGTACATCCGAAAGATCAATTCGATGCCCTCCCGGAAGGTCTTCCCGTCCGCGGCCTGTTCCGCTGCGCTCAGGGCCCTTTCGAAGTTGTCCAGGACCACGAGGAGCTCCAGCAGGAGCTCGCTCAAGGAGTACTGGAGGTAATCGGCCCTCTCCCGCTCCAACCTCTTCTTCAAGTTCTCCATCTCGGCCAGCTTGCGGAGAAACTGGTCCCGGAGCTCTTCCTTTTCTTTCTTCAGCTGTTTGATCTCGGCATCCCGCTTCTTGAGTTTGTTTTTGAAGTTCCTGCCTTCTTCGAATTCCGGCTTGTGCCCTTCCTTCACTGTTTCCACGACGGTGGGCTCCTCAGGGGCTTCTTCCTTTTTTTCAGTTTTTTCGGGAGGGTCGGGCTTTTCCATGACGTATTCGATCTCTTCGCTGATCTTTTCTTCGTCGGGTTTGCTCATATGGAAACCTCATGATCCGCGGACATGATGGCCCGGCTCAGCCGCTTGGCGACGCTGTCGACCAGAGGAATGATTTTTTCGTAGGGGATCCTTTTCGGACCGATGATCCCCAACGAGCCTAGGACCTGGTTGCTGTAGCCATAATGCGAAAGGACGAGGGAGCAGTCCTGAATATCAGGAAAGTCGACCTCGGACCCGATGAGGACCTTGACCCGTTCAAGGCTGATGAAGTCGGAAAGCAATCTTGTCAGGTTGGCCTTCTCCTCGAAGCTCTTGAAGAGCGACCTCAGCTTGGCGGCATCGAAGAGCTCAGACTTGTTCAGGAGGCTGGATGTCCCCTGAAAGAAGATTCGGCTTTCCGACTCCTCCTGGTTGATATAGGCCCTCACCAGGACGGACAGTTTGTTGATAATGACTTCATATTTCAGTTTGTATTTAGGGAGCTTCTGGAGGAGAAAGTCGCGGATGATGAGCAGGTTTTTTCCCCGGAAGTTCATGTTGATGTATTGGGCCGCGTTGTCCAATTCGAGCTGGGTGAAAGGCGTCCCGGTCTCGATGATCTGGGTCAGAACCATTTGGAACGGCGTGACCAGGATGGCCATGACCTTGTTCTCCGAAATCTTCATGAACCGGAGGTGGCGGATATGAATCTGCGAGATCCGGGGAGAGATGACAAAACCCAGGTTGTCGGAATTTTCCGCGAGGACCCTGGAGACCTGGATGAGCAAAGAGTCGAAATCCCCTTTCCTCGCCGCAAGGGTCTCGGGGACGAGCGGCGTTTCCTCCTTCGGGAAGAGCATCTCCGCCAGGAGGCTGTTGACATAGAAACGCAATCCCTTGTCCGTAGGAACGCGTCCCGCCGAGGTATGGGGCTGCGACAGGTAGCCCTTCTCTTCGAGCCGGGCCATGATATTTCGGATGGTCGCCGGAGAACCGGAGACCGGCATTTTTTGGAAAATAAGCCCCGAACTGACGGGTTTTCCCAGCCCGAGGTAGTTCTCCACGATGAAGTTCAGGACGCGCCTGTCCTTTTCTTTCAATATAGACATATCCATTCAGTTTCTATAAGAATTTATAGCATGGGACCCGGAAAGTTGTCAAATGAAGCGGTTATGGGAAATGCGGCGGTCCTCTTTAAATAATTCTTATCCCGGCGTATCCGACGACCTCGCGGTCATCCCCCGTCACGTCTCCGGAGGTTTGGTAGCGGATGAGCTCGGCTTTCGCGGCGCCCAGGTCATTCGCGGCAGCCAGGGCGGCGGTGACCGGCTGAAAACCACACATGCTTATGCGCTCGCGGACGACCGTCTTGAAGAGGCCTTCAGCGTCGAGCGCCAGGACCCGGTCGATGGCAAGGTTGTCCTTCTTCTCCGCCGCTTCCCGGCTGATGTAATGGCTCATGTCGGTGCTGGCCACGATAAGGACATCGCTGCCGAATCCTCGGACCGCCGTCGCCACGGCCCTCCCAAGCCTGGCAAGGTCCTCATAGGAAGCTTCGGAGGAGACGCAAACAGGGACGATGGCGATATCCTCTCTGAAAAACTGGAGGAACGGAACCTGCACTTCGAGGGAGTGCTCGTGGAGGTGGGCGCCCGCGTCCTCCTTGACGAGAGGAGCGGATTTCATGATCGCGTCGGCAAGGTCCGTCTTGACAGATACTTCGCC
>CAZSMW010000148.1:0-2790 GCA_964607985.1 uncultured Eubacteriales bacterium | reverse complement strand
TCATCAAGATCGCCTCGGGATTCTATGTGGACGAGAGGCCCGGCATCGCCTTGTCCAACGGGATGATGCTCCTTTTCAGCCAGAAAACGGGGGAGCCGAAGGCCATCCTCCTCGACGAAGGCCACCTCACCAACGTCCGGACAGCGGCGGCAGGGGCGGTCGCCGCCAAGTACCTCGCGCCTGAGAACGTGGTTCGGGCGGGGATCCTCGGGGCGGGTGTCCAGGGCCGGATGCAGCTCGAATACCTCAGGCGTGTTCGGAAATTTTCGGAAGTCATGGTTTGGGGCTTGAACCAGGCCGAGCTTGATGCTTACCGAACCGACATGGAGCCTCTCGGATTTCGGATCGCGACGACGCTCGATCCAGGCGAAGTGGCCGCTTCGTGCAACGTCATTGTCACCTGCACGCCGGCGACGAAGCCGCTCCTCCGGGCCGGGCAGGTCCGCCGGGGGACCCATATCACGGCCATGGGCTCGGATACGGCCGAAAAGCAGGAGCTCGACCCCGACATCCTTGCTCGAGCCGATAGGATCGTTGTGGACAGCATCAGCCAGTCGCTCCAGCGCGGGGAAAGCTACAGGGCCATGCGGGCGGGGGCGATCACGAAAGAGCGCCTTGTCGAGCTTGGGAACGTCATTATGGACCCCGGCCTCCGACGCGCGTCCGGAGATGAGATCACGGTGGCCGACCTAACGGGTGTCGCCGTTCAGGACATTCAGATCAGCAAGGCCGTCTGGCAAGCCCTGCGGCCTCAGTCGTAATATTCCAATCCCAGGTGGGTGATGAGCTCCTCTCCCTTGAGGTGGCGGAGCGTGTTCTTCAGTTTCATGAGCTGGATGAAGAGATCGTGCTCCGGGTAGAGCTCCGGCGCGCACATCGGGCTCTTGAAGTAGAACGAGAGCCACTCCTGGATTCCCTTCATCCCGGCCCGCCGGGCCAGGTCCATGAACAGGACAAGGTCGAGAACAATGGGCGCGGCCAGGATGCTGTCCCGGCAAAGGAAGTCGACCTTGATCTGCATCGGGTAGCCCATCCAGCCGAAGATGTCGATGTTGTCCCAGCCTTCCTTGTTGTCGCCTCGGGGAGGATAATAATTGATCCGGACCTTGTGGGTGTATTTGCTGTAAAGGTCGGGGTAGACGTCGGGCTGGAGGATGTACTCGAGGACACTCAGCTTGCTCTCCTCCTTCGTCTTGAAGGACTCAGGGTCGTCGAGGACCTCGCCGTCGCGGTTGCCGAGGATGTTGGTCGAGAACCAGCCGTTCAGGCCGAGAAGGCGGGCCTTGAAGCCGGGGGCGAGGATGGTTTTCATCAGGGTCTGTCCGGTCTTGAAATCCTTGCCGGAGATGGGCATCCCTTTTTCGCGGGCGAGCTGCCAGATGGCCGGAATGTCTACGGTCAGGTTCGGAGCGCCGTTGGCGAAGGGGACGCCTGATTGAAGGGCGGCATAGGCGTAGATCATGCTTGGGGCGATGGACGGGTGGTTCTCCTTCATGGCCTTCTCGAAGGATTCGATGGTTTCGTGAACCGGTTCCTTTTTCAAGAAGATCTCGGTCGAGGCACACCAGATCATGACCATACGGTCGAGATTGTTCTCCTCCTTGAACTTCCGGATATCTTCAATGAGGAGCCGGGCATAGTCGTACTTCGTGGGCGCCTTTTTGACGTTATCGCCGTGCAGGTTCTTCACGTACCTCTGGTCGAAGACGGCGGGCCAGGGCTTGAGGGCCTCCAATTCCTCCCGGACCGGGTCGAGGTGCTCGCGGCGCAGGACTCCGGCCTTGACGGCCGCTTCATAAGCGTTATCGGGAAAGATGTCCCAGCCGCCGAAGACGAGATCGTCGAGACCGGCCAGATCGATGAAGTCCTTGATCAGGGGGTTCTTCTTTTCCGTCCGCTTCCCCAGGCGTATCGTTCCCATCTGGGTCAGCGACCCGATGGGTTTGGAGAGGCCCTTCCGGATGGATATGACGCCGGCGATGAAGGTCGTCGCCACGGCGCCCATGCCGACGGTCATGACCCCGAGCTTTCCGGACGGTTTTTGAATATTGAAATTCGCGCTCATGAAGGGTTCCTCCTGTGACTTATCGATTATTGGACATGAACGGATCTTTATCGTTATTCGTTACACTAACACAAGCCGCCGGTGACATCAAGGAGACGGCGCCGGCCCTCTGGCAAAATTTCTGGCGTTGGTCTATCATCTTGCAGATGCTCGACATGAATCCGATCTCTGAAAGAAGCGAGGTCCTCATGAACAAGATGAAGACCGTCGGCATCTTGCGCGCGGCCGCGCCGGCTGTGATCATCATCTGCGCGATCGCGCTGGCGGCGGACAGGGTCTTGATCGCCGCACGTCCTGACGCCCGAACCGGCCCGGTTCGCTTCTCCCCCCAGCTGCTCGGTCAGCCTCTTGGCCTTTTCGAAAGCTACGGCGACGTCGGTCCCGTCGAACGGCCCGGCCGGGCGGTTTATGACCCGCAAAAACAGGAGTACCTCATCGAGGGCGCTGGAGCAAACATGTGGTTCGGCACGGACGAGTTCCAGTTCGCCTGGAAGCGGCTGAAGGGCGATTTCATCCTCAGCGCGAAAGTCGAATTCATGGGTCAGGGCGTCGTGGCCCACCGGAAGATCGGCTGGATGGTGCGCTCGACACCCGACCCCGGCTCACCTCACGCCAGTGCGGTCGTCCACGGCGACGGGCTGACGTCGCTCCAGTTCCGCAAGGCTCCGGGGAAAGATACGGAGGAAATCCAGATGCCTCTCCGGTCGCCGGACATCATCCATCTC
>CAZSMW010000147.1:0-6813 GCA_964607985.1 uncultured Eubacteriales bacterium | reverse complement strand
GCCGATTTTGCCTCATCCCATCGTTAGGGAAGATTAATCACAGCCTGATCGGGAAAAATCCGAGCCCCACCTTCTGCCGAATCTTCGATAGCGTGATGGTCAGACATTCTGGTCCGGCCGGCATCCAGGCGTTCATCAGATGACGGCGAACACGCGAGCTGGTGATCCCGTCCCGTCCTTGATGAGCATGGGGATGACATAAAGCGTGGCCCCGGCGGCGGGAAGTTTATCCAGGTTGGCGATGTTCTCCAGGGCTAGCTTGCCGGCGGCGCAGAGGACCTGGTGGACCTTGAAGTCGGTCCTCTTCCCGGCGTCGATGCTCGGTGTATCCAAGGCGATGCCTTTGATGTTTCTTTGGCTCAGGAGAAATTCCACGCTTTCCGGAGAGAACCCGGGAAAGCTGAGTTCCGGCAGGGCCGCGTCTCCCCTTTTGTCTGTCCCGAGGACCTTCTTCTTGTCGGGATAATACTTCGTGCCGATTCCCGTATACATGATGACCCAGGCGCCGTCGGGGACCTTCCCGTGCTCTTTCTCCCAGCCCTCGATGTCCGCCGTAGTCAGGCAGTAATCGCGATGGCCGGCGCACTTCCCCGTCACGTCGATCCTGACGGCCGGGCCGATCCATTCTTCGATGGGGACCTGATCCATGGTGCGTCCCTTGGCGGCAAAGTGGATGGGCGCGTCGGCATGTGTCCCGCCATGTTCGGAAGCGCCGTATTCATTGGACGCGTACCACCAGCCCCCATTGGAAACACCCCAGCCAAGTTTTTCCAACCGGAATTCACTGGCCGTCGGCCAATAGATCGTGTTCTGGTCGTAGGCATACGTCATATCGATGATGTGGGACCCCGGAATTTGGCAGAGGATGAAAGGAGCCGAAGCCAATAACAAGATCATTGTGATCATGGTTTTTCTTATTCTCATGTTCCCCTCCTTCGTTCGTCGATTCCTTATCTTTTGAAAAGGATTTTAACAGGTTCGGCTGGAAACCTAAAGCCGGCAAGCGACACCCGAAATTGCTGCTGGGACGCGAGCCGGAATTCCGGGAGCCGTGGACCGGATCGCGGAGCATCTGAAGCTGACGTTTGTGGCAGCAAAGCCGCCGCCGTCTCGTGTTTTTATCGAGGTCGCCCTGATGGAGGCCGAGGGGAGCGGGGACAATGATATCCCCTACTGGGTTTTTTCATTGCGGCGCCTTCCCTGGTGAGATTCTGGACCATGCCCCGCGTCCGCGTGGTCGGAATCGACGAGTGCCTCAAGGATCTTGAGGATTTAGTTTAAATCATGGAGGTTACCATGTATCTGCGAGCTACAACCACCTATGGGTCCCTGATTCCTGGTTTAGAGTACATGTTATTGACAGCGCTGCGCCGCCGGCGATATATTATCGAGATGATGAGAAGGGTTGATTCATCGCTAAGAGCGGGAATTCTCTCGGCCACGGAAAAGGCAAATCTTATCCTTTATAGGGGTGTTGCATGAAAAAGATTGGATTTATTTTATTGGTTGTATTTCTCCTTCCGGTGATCGTCCTTTCCCAGGAGAAAAAGAAGGACAAGGGAATATTCGTCGAGCCCGAGAGCTCATTCTGGGATGAAATCCAAAAAGCGACCGAAGAGTTCGGAAAAAAGAAGCCGACGCAAGAGAAAGCCTTTATCGTCGATCTCAGTGCTTTCGTTGCGCCCCAAAGCCTGGAGGGGTTCACCTCCGTCTGGCACAATCCGCCGACGTCGCAGGGCAACACCAACACCTGTTGGTGTTTTTCGACGATCTCCTTCTTCGAGTCGGAGGTCTACAGGCTTTACGGGAAGAAGGTCCGCCTCTCGGAAGCGTATACGGTTTACGGCGAATACCTGGAGCGGGCCAAGAGGTTCGTTCGCGAGAGGGGAAATTCGGCCGTCGCCGAAGGCTCCGAGGCCAACGCGGTTACGCGGGATTGGAAACTCTACGGCTGCGTCCCGTGGGAAGCCTATTCCGGATTGAAGCCCGGCCAGAAATTCCACGATCACTCAAAACTGATCGCCGAAGTCGCGTCCTACCTCGACCATCTCAAGAGCGCAAACGCTTGGAACGAGGAAGAAGCCGTCGAGACGGTTCAATCGATACTGAATTACCACCTGGGCGTGCCGCCGGAAAAATTCACGGTCGAAGGAAAAGAATACACACCCCAAAGCTATTTGCACGATTACCTGATGATTTATCCCGATGATTATGTCGATGTTCTGTCTTACCTGCAGCAGCCTTTCGGTCAACAAGTCGAATACGAGGTTCCGGACAACTGGTGGCATAGCAAGGACTACACCAACGTTCCCCTGGAAACCTACATGAAGATCATAAAGAACGCCCTGCGCCGCGGCTATTCGCTGAGTCTCGGCGGGGACGTCTCCGAGCCGGGGAAAAACGCCGATAAAAAGGTCTTCATGATTCCGACCTTCGACATTCCTTCGGACAGCATCGACGATAGCGCCCGGCAATTCCGGTTCAGCAACGGAACGACGACCGACGATCACGGAGTTCATCTCATCGGATATAAAGAAGCGAACGGCAAGGATTGGTTTCTTATCAAGGATTCCGGGTCGAGCTCGTTCAACAAAGACCCGAAAGGATACTACTTTCTGACGGAAGATTACCTGAAATTGAAGATGATGGATTTCATGGTCCATAAGGACGCCCTCAAAGGAATCGTCGAAGTGAAATGACGGGCGGGCGGCGCGCCTGGCCGGCGGTATATTTCCGGCGCGGTCGATAGCGGCGATTCATCGGTTGGAGAGGCCATTCACCGCGCTGCGGTGGTACCGGCCTTTATCGCCGTTGAGACCACGAGTCTCGCCTTAGAGGAGAACTCGAACTGAGGAGGCTGCCGATGTCGATCGATCGTCGAATGTTCATCCGTAACAGCGCCGTGCTTGGTGTCGCGGCGGCGGCCGCAGCAGTTCCGGCCGGAGCCCCGGCAAGCATGTCCCTGTCTTCCGATGCTGAAGCGCCCGGCCCATTCGAGCTCGACGAGCTGACGGTGGCCGATCTCCAGAAGCGGATGCAGTCCGGCCAGGACACGGCGAAGTCGCTCGTACAAAAGTACCTCGCGCGGATCGAGCGGCTCGACACTCACGGTCCGACGCTGCATTTCATGATCGAGATCAACCCGGAGGCGCCGGCCATAGCGGAAGCACTCGATGTGGAGCGCAGGAAGACCGGCCTCCGCGGCGCACTCCACGGCGTCCCGGTGCTCATCAAGGACAATATCGGCACCGCCGACCGCATGACGACGACGGCGGGTTCCCTGGCGCTGGAAGGGTCCATCCCCGCGAAGGACTCGTTTGTGGCGGCCCGGCTGCGCGAAGCCGGCGCGGTCATCCTCGGCAAGACGAACCTCAGCGAGTGGGCGAACTTCCGTTCCACGAGGTCGTCGAGCGGATGGAGCGCCCGCGGCGGCCAAGCGAAGAACCCGTATGCCCTCGACCGAAATCCATCAGGTTCCAGTTCGGGCACGGGCGGCGCCGTCGCCGCGAACTACGGAGCGGTCGGCCTCGGTTCAGAGACGGACGGATCGGTCACGTCGCCGTCCAGCAACTGCTGTCTGGTCGGTATCAAGCCGACCGTCGGCCTGGTCAGCCGGTCAGGCGTCGTGCCGATCTCGCACACGCAGGACACCGTAGGCCCGATGACCCGGACGGTCACGGACGCCGCCATCCTTCTCGGCGCGATTGCCGGACCGGATGCGGACGACCCCGTCACGAAGAACGCGCTCGTGCGCGGTCATCGCGACTACACGACGTTCCTCGACGCGGCCGGCCTGAAGGGCGCCCGCATCGGGATCCCGAGGAAGGGTTTCTTTGGCTACAACCCCCACTCCGACAAGATCGCCGAGGACGCCATCGCGATCATGAAGCGTTTGGGCGCCGTCATCGTGGACCCGGTCGAATTTCCGGATGGCGACGAACTTGGCAAGGCCGAGTACGAGGTGCTTCTATACGAGTTCAAGGCGGACCTAAATGCCTACCTCGCCGGCCTCGGGCCATCCGCCCGCATCAAGTCCCTGCAGGACGCGACCGACTTCAACGAACGGAACCGCGTCCGCGAGATGCCGTACTTCGGGCAGGAAATCTTCATCAAGGCGCAGGCCAAGGGGCCGCTGACGGAACAGGCCTATCTCGACGCCCTGGCCACGTGCGAGCGCCTGTCGCGCACCGAAGGCATCGATGCCGCCATGGACAAGCACAAGCTCGACGCCCTCGTGGCGCCCACCAGCGCGCCGCCGTCCCTGACCGATCTCGTCAACGGCGACTACGGCTCGGGCAGTGCCACGACGTTTCCGGCCGTCGCGGGCTATCCGCACATCACGGTGCCCGGGGGTTTCGTGTTCGGGTTGCCGGTGGGCGTGTCCTTCTTCGGCCGGGGGTGGAGCGAGCCGGTGCTCCTCAAGCTGGCTTACGCGTTCGAGCAGGCGACCAGACACCGGCGCCCGCCGGCGTTCCTGCCGACGACCGAACTCTAGCCGCCGGGCGTGGGACCTGACCCCACGAGGTGCCAGCGGCGCTTGGGCGCACGCGTTTCGCTGTCCAGGTCGAACCGGTGGAGCAAACGGTGACAGGAAAAAGGCCCAAACCGGAAAATATGAACCCATCGTTAGAGCAGGAACACGTTGCTGTTTATAGAGAAAAGATTACCGATGAAATCTGCAAGGCCTTCGGATTCTCACCCACCGGCGTGATGCGCCGGTTGCTGGGGCCTTTGTTCAGGCTTCCAACCAATCGCTTTGGCCGGATCGCCGTCCGCGTAGACGACGAAGTCGGATCTTCGGGGCTGAGCGGCGGGGCCCGCCGGATCTTGCCCGATCTATCGCTCGAGGTCACCGCACGCGGGTCGGAGAATATCCCTGCGGACGGACCCCTGTTGGTGGTCTCCAACCACCCCGGCGCGTTCGATTCTGTGGCGATCTTGTCCTGTATTCCCAGGAAGGATGTCAAAGTGCTTCTTTCGGATGTCCCTTTCACGCGCGCCTTTGCCTCCGCCCGCCGATACTTCATATACGTGCCGCTGGATGCCTCCGGCCGCATGACGACGTTGCGGGCCTCGATCGACCATCTCAAAAGCGGCGGGGCTCTGCTGATTTTTGCCCACGGTGATGTGGAGCCTGATCCGGAAGTAAGCCCGGGCGCCGGCGAATGCATTCAGGACTGGTCCCGCAGCGTCGAAATGATGCTGCGCGCGGTCCCGAATTGCCGGCTGCAAGTGGCGATTGTGAGCGGAGCGCTGATGACGAAGTTCGTCTTCAGTCCTATCGTAAAGATCCGGAAAACCGCCGCCAAGCGGCAGAAGCTGGCCGAATTCCTGCAGATCAGCCGGCAGATGGCCTTTCCGCGCGGTGATAAGACCCGTGTCCACATCTCCTTCGCTGAGCCGGTTAGAGGAATGGACCTGGCCAGGGGAGAGACGATGTCTGCCGTGATCGACATCGCGCGCCGGCTGCTTAAGGATCACTTGGAATCTATAGGATCGAATCCAAATTGAAAGGAGATTATCATGGACCGGAGAAAATTCATGGGTCACGCGGGCTGCGGGCTGGCGGCGTTCATCGCTGGCACGGATCTCGCGGATGCCCAGGAACAAAACAAGCCGGCTGTTCCTCCCGCTCCGCCTCAGCGGAAACGCTACAAGATCGATATCGAGATCTACGAGGCCCGGCCCGACACTTGGTGCCATAAGAAGGGCGACAAGTTCAGCTACCCCGCCGACCTGGGAAAGATCTGCCCATGGCTTCGGACCAGCCTGCATGACTTCTTGATCGTTTTGCAGCAGGGGGTTACCCTCCCCTGGAAGTACGAGGGGACGCCCTACGAGAAGGTCATCGACCCGGACGGCGTGACGACGGAATATGTCCGTTGCCCGGACCCGACATCGAACCTGGTCGCGAAAATTACCCGGACCCTTGTCTGAGGATTACGGCGCCGGCATCCTGCCGTTGGGCGGCCTTGTCGCTTCTCCGCCGGGCGAATCTTTTTATTCGCCGGCCAGGGCTACTTTTACAGTTCCTGAGGCTATCGACCTCCCGCTCCAGAGGGCCAGTCCCTGGCGCAAATGGCCATCGCTTGGGTGTTGCGCAAGCCGCGGGTACCTTCGGCGCTGATCGGGGTCAGCCGTGTGGAGCAACTGGTGGATAGCCTGGCCGCGTTGGAGAAACCGTCCTTTGCAGAGGAAGAGTTGCAGGCGATCGAGTCTACGACTTCGAAGCGACGTTGTCAGGGACCCCGTCGCTTCAGGTAACCATGGAGCCTCCGGATGTAAACCCATTCGTCCGCCTGGAGTTCTCCGCTTGGCTGAGGCAAAAAGACCGGGCTCGGGGGAAGTTGCACGACGCTCACGGAGGGACACGGGGCTTGATGAGGGCCGAACTCGCTGAAGCTGGGAGTCTTCCGCTGTGCAGGTCGCCGCGCGGCCGGAATTATTCTCCCGATGTGAATAGGAAAAAAGATTCAATGTCTGGCACTGTAAATCGCCACTTGGTAAAAATAGGAATATCCGATACTCTAATCTCGGTTCAATGAAACCTCAGTACCGCCGAATGCTCCGGGGCATGCGGGCACAGAAGGAACAACCGACGCCGACTGCGGCCGCAGGAGCCGTCTGGTTCCTCTATATCCTGGAATGCTGCGACGGGTCCTTCACCACCGGGGTGACCACCGATATTGACCGCCGACTCCGGGAGCACCAGGAGGGCGCGGCCTCTCGCTACACCCGGACCCGACGCCCCGTCGTCCTGGCATACCGGGAGGAGTGCGGCAGCCGGTCCCTGTCACTGGCACGGGAGTGCGC
>CAZSMW010000146.1:0-10806 GCA_964607985.1 uncultured Eubacteriales bacterium | reverse complement strand
CTTCTGTTCGTAAGCCCGGGCTTTCTTTTCGTAGGCCGCGAGATCATCCTTATAGGCTTGAGCACCCAACAACGTCTGCCTCAGCAACGCGGCTTCTCCCATCCGGGTCATGGGCATCTGGCTTTTCTTGCCGTACCGAAGTTTCGGGGCTTCTCCCAGGCTGCCGTGGACACCGACGGGGAACTTGACGATCATCGTCTCGACGTCGGCTCCGTCCAGGCGCATGAGGGCGCTTTGCCCGGAGAGGAGGTTTCCGATCGAGGGTGCCGCGAGGACCGTGGTGACGCCCGCTTTTCTCGCCAGGGGGATATATTCGTTGCCGGGATCAAAACCGTCGATGATCCGTAGGTGCGGGGTCACCGGAGACGTCGTTTCGTCGTCGTCACTCTCGATCGTTTCCTTGTCCGAAGCTCCCAGGTTCGTGAAGGCGTCGATGAACCCGGGGTAGGCGGCATATTTCGAAGCATCGATGACGCGGGCTCCTTCCGGGACCGGAATGTCCGTGCCCAAGGCCGCGATCTTGCCGTTCCTGATGAGGATGACTCCCGGTTCGAGGACCCCCCGCGTTACGGTCACGATCCTGGCTGCCTTGAGGACCAGGGGCCCGTCGTCAGCTGCGGGGGTTCCCCAGCAGCAGATTCCCCCAACGACCACCAAGAGCCCCAGCCATAGTATTCTATCCTGCTTCCGCATGGTTCATCTCCTTGCCGGTCACCGGCTGGGCCGGAAGTGCTCCTCGTCCGTTCTCTGGTAGACGATCTTCCCGCCACCAGGACGGCTTCCGGGATGGAGCGGGTCCGGAAGGGATGGCCTCGCAGGATGAGGAAGTCGGCCTCCTTCCCGGGCTCAAGACTTCCGACGTTGGCGTCGTAACCGATGATGCGTGCGGCGTCTATGGTCAAGGCTTTCAGGGCCGCTTCTTCCGGCATGCCGTTCCTCACGGCGAACGCCGCCAGCTCCAGGAGATCGCCGCCCGACCAGCCCATGCCCGGCGTATACCAGGAGCCCTCCTGGGGCCGGAAGGCGACCCGGACGCCTGCCTTGGACAGGATGGCCGGGGTCCGCGGATCGAAGCCGCGGTCCTCGATCTGGCCGGTGCCGCGGAGGAGGTCCTCGATGATCACGGGGATGTCCCGTTTTTTGAGCTCGCCGGCGAGCTTCCAGGCGTCGGTCGCCCCGTCCAGGATGACCTTGAGCTTGAACTCGTCGGCGATTCTTAAGGCAGTGCGGATGTCGTCCTCACGTTCGGCGTGGATAAGGGCGGGCGTCTCGCCCCGGAGAACCGGCAGCAGCGCTTCCATGGCGAGGTCTTTCGGGGGCGCCGTCCCCTTTTTGTCCTTCTCGTATCTTTCGGCCTTCTCCCCGTATTCCTGGGCCTTGACGAGAGTTTCCCGGAGTAGGGCCGCCAGGCCCATCCGGGTGGAGGGCATCTGGTCGCTCCGCTTGGCGGAGACGCCGAAGCCGAAGGTCATGACTGCCTTGTCCTTGACGATCATCCTGTCGGCCACATCGCCCACGGTCTTGATGACGGCGCCCCGGCCGCCGATAACGTTCCGGTCGCCGGGAGTAACGAGGGCCGTGGTGATCCCGATCTGCCGGGCATAAGTGAACAGGGGAGACTGGGGTTCGAGGGCGTGCCGGACCTCCATTTCCGGAGTGATGGGGCTCGATGCCTCGTCCACGGAGCTCTGGTTCCTCCAGTTCCCGGAGATCCCGATATAGGAACGGGGCGCGACGAGCCCCGGCATGATCACGAAATCCCCGGCGTCAAGCACCGGCAAGCCGGCGGGGACCGCGACGTCGGTCCCTATCTTTTCGATTTTTCCGTCGTTGACCAGGATGATCGCGTTCTTCAGGGGAGCTCCGGCCATCGTGTAAACGGTCCCGCCTTTCAGGGCGAACCGGACAGAGGATCCGAGTTCCGGAGAGACCATCAGCTTTCCGGCGGCCGGGGTGACGGCCGGCAGAGGCTCGGCGCCTTTCATTGCCCGCGCCTCATACTCCACTTTGCCTTCGATGATCACCTTCTCGACGTTTGTCAGCAGCTCGAAGGGCTCGCCGTCAAGAAGGACCAGGTCGGCGTCTTTGCCCACTTCCAGGCTTCCGACCCGGTCGTCGAGACCCGCCGCCTCGGCTTCATGGATCGTCACGGACTTGAGGGCGTCCTCCTCGCTCATGCCGTAGCGGACGCAGAGAGTGGCGAGCTGGCGGAGGTTCTGCTGGCCGCCGCCCAGGGCGTCTGTCTGGAGGGAGACCTTGAGCCCGGCCCGGGCCAGGATGGCGGCGCAGTTCTTGAACTCGCGCGGATCGTCGAAGTAGCTGAAGAACATCGGCGGCCCGACGTTGAAATAGACGTCCTTTCTCTTGGCCAGTTCATCCACTACGAGATAAGCCCAGTAGCAATGACCGAGACTGAGTCTGAAGTGGAATTCGTCGGCCAGCCGGATGCAGGTCAAGACCTCGGAGGCCGTGGCGCAATGGATGTGGACCGGGATCTCCCGCTTCAGGGCCCGAACCATGACCTCTTTGCCCAGGTCCCGTTTTGGAGGCGCCACATCCTTGCCGTCCTTCTTGTCCTTCTCGAAGGTCTCCCAGCTTGTTTGATATTCCTGGGCTTCGAGAAAAGCCTTCCGGGCCAGATGGTAGACCCCCATGAGCGTCATCGGCATCTGCTTCTTCTGGCCATAGACCCCGACGGGATTTCCTTCGATGGCCATCTTCAAGTTGGCGACGTCCTTGAGGACCATATCCTCGGGGAGGCCGCTCTTGAGCTTGACGGCGACCCCCGTGCCTCCGATGACGTTCCCGCTTCCGGGAAGGGCGACGATGGTCGTGACGCCGCCCGCCCGGCCGACCGGGATGGCCGGGTCTTCGAAGTTGAATGAATCAAGGGCCCGGACCTGGGGCGTGACGGGGTTCGTCATTTCGTTGCCGTCGGAGTTTTCCTCGACGTTTGGGGTGCTGTAGACACCGAGATGGGAATGGATGTCGATAAGGCCGGGGATGACGACATGGGCCTTGATCTCCCTGGCGTTGCGCGGTACGGAGATATTTTTTCCGATAGCGGCGATCTTCCCGTTTTCGATGAGGATCATTCCGTCCTCGATCATCCCCCGGGTCGCCGTATATATTTTTTTTGCTTTGATGATCAGCGTGTCTCCGGCGAGGAGCGTGGAGAGCGGTGAGATCAAGGCCAGGACCAATAAAAGAATAAGCGGCTTGCGAGACATAAATCCTCCTTTTATCGGAGAAAAATTTGAAGAGCCGTTTATATCATTCAACGATCATCAAGTCAATTCGCGGAAGGGCGGAACGGCGAACGGCGATCGTTCCGGTAGCAGGTTGACACTCCGACGCTTCTGGTTTATCGTTCTTCCGTCAAGAGGAGATCGGATAAGATGTTCGCGGAATCCGTCAAATCCATCACCGCCGTTCTTCTTTGCGCTGCCGCGACGGCCGTGGCCGCGGTCCCCAAGTCCGATCCGGACCTGAAGAAAGCCCTGGCCGATCTCTCCGACTTTTATGAAAAAGCCGTCAAGGAGGCCGGGATCGCGGGGAGCTCGTTCATCCTCTATCACGACAACCGGCTCCTCCTCGAGCGATACCACGGCCTGGCGAATATCGAGAAGGATCAGCCAGTGGACATGGACACCATCTATCACTGGGCCTCCATCACCAAGACGTTTACCGGCATCGCCATCATGCAGCTCCGGGACCGCGGCCTCCTCAAGCTCGAGGACCCAATCATCAAATATATCCCTGAGCTCCGGGACATTCATGACCCGTTCGGGGATAAAAGCGAGATCACGATCGCCCGTCTCCTGTCGCACACGGCGGGGTTCCGCGATCCGACCTGGCCGTGGAGGGACCAGCCCTGGCAGCCCTTCGAGCCGCTCCACTGGGAACAGCTCGCCGCCATGTTCCCTTATACCGAAATCATGTTCAAGCCGGGGAGCCGATGGAGCTATTCCAACCCGGCCGTCATTCTTCTCGGCCGGACGATCGAGCTCCTGACCACAGACGACTACGAGATTTACTTGGACAAAAACATCCTCAAGCCCCTCGAAATGAACCGCTCGTATTTTGATGCGACGCCCTACCATCTCCTGAAACATCGCTCCCACAGCTATTGGCAGGATGAAGCAGGGAAGCTTACCCCGGGTGTCTTCGACGCCAACACGGGGATCACGGTTTCCAACGGTGGCCTGAATGCTCCGTTCACGGACTTCGTCAAGTACCTCGACTTTCTTACGGGGAACCCTGCCAAGCAGGCAACCTATGATGGGATCCTGAAAAGGTCTTCCCTCGAGGAGATGTTCCAGCCACGGGTCGAGATCCCCCGGGAGGATTTTGAAAAGGACTTCCCCGGTGAGAATCGGAAGGACTTCATGGGCTTGGCCTTCTTCATCGAGGACAATTTCGGACAGCGTTTCATCGGGCACTGGGGTGACCAGAATGGTTTCGTTGCCCACTTTTATTATCAGCCCGAGTCCCGGGCTGCTTATGTCGTCGGCTTCAATACGAACGGGCCGAAAACGAGGCCGCTCGACGCGCGGATCAAGGAATATCTTTTCCGCAACATCTTCCCCCTCTTGGGGAAAGCGGATTGACCCGGAGGTTTACTTCGTGACGATGATATTAGGGATGTTCATCCTCTTCATCAGGTCGTTATAAGCCGCCAGATCCCTGGCGATGAATTCGTCAAGCCGCCCGGCGCCTTCCCGAAGCTGGTTCGTCAGCATCGCGTGGACCTCAAGTTGCTGGGCCGTCGGCGGGAAATCGGCTTTGCCGATGTCGTCGGCCAGGGTGCGCAGTTTGCCGTAGAGCTTCTCCGGCCAGCGGAGGTCGTCGCCCGAGCCCGTGAGCTCCAGGCTGAAGAAGAACGCCTCGATGTCGGCCAGCTTTCGCTCCAGCTCCTCGCCTGTCTTTACAACCGGCTCGGCCTCCGTGTTCCCCTTCAAGACCTGTTTCAGGTCCCGGATCTGCTTCCGGAGCCACTCGATCCGGTTGAGGAGTTCGGCCGCCGAGTTCAGGTTCCCGTGGATCTCCAGCAGGACCTTGGTCTGGGCCCGGATGTCGTCCTCGCTTCCCGCCGAGTGCGGGTCCTTCAGGACGACGAGCTTCTGCGAAAGTTCCGTTTTTCCGGAGTTCAACTTGACCGTATAGGTCCCGGGCGGAACGAGGGGGCCGCTCATCCGGCTTCCCCCCGGGAACGTCCGCCAGCCCTCCGGGTTCACCGTCGCGTGTTCGTGGCCTGAAGCCCCGGTCCTCAGCCGCGCCATCTTCGTCCTGTCATACCTCAGGTCCCACCAGACTCGGTTCAAACCGGCCTTTCGCGGGACCTCGAACGGCTTCGCCTCTTCATCCTCGTAGTAGGCGGGTTCGATCTCGTCCTTGGTCTCCTGGCGGAGGGTCCGGACCGTCCGCCCGTTCTCGTCGAGAATGGAGACGGTAACGGCTTCCTTGCTCTCCTCCTTCAGGTAATAGGTGAGGCTCGCGCCGTAGGGCGGATTCTCTCCCCGGCAGGGGTCGTTGGGGGAGTCGCTCGGGCCTTCGATCCCCCGGAAGCGGTAGGCCGGCCGCAGCGCAAAGAGATGAACCTCCGATGCCAGGACCTCGGGGGAGATCCCGCGGAGGGGCGCGATGTCATCCAGGATCCAGAACCCCCGTCCGTAGGTGCCCACGACCAGGTCGCCGAAGCGCTCCTGGACGGCGAGCCAGTGCGCCGGGGCGTGGGGAAGGTTGGATTGGAGCGGCAGCCATTTCTCGCCGTCGTCGAACGAAACGTAAACGGCATTTTCCGTCCCCAGGTAAAGCAGGCCTTTACGCCCGGGGTCTTCGCGGACGCAGTGGGCATAGCTCAAGGGGCTTTTCGGGATCCCGGCTGTGATGAGCTTCCACGTCTTGCCGTAGTCGTTCGTCTTGTAGACGTAAGGGTCCCGGTCGTTCACCTGGTGGAAGTCTACCGTGATATAGCAGGTCCCGGCGCCGTAACGCGACGGCTCGATGTTGCTCACGGTCCCCCCGGGGGGGAGGTTCGGGATGTTCTTCGTGAGGTTGACCCAGTTCTTCCCGCCGTCGCGCGTCTGTTGGATGAGGCCGTCGTTCGTCCCGGCCCAGATCAGTCCCGCTTCAAGCGGGGATTCCGCGAGGGCGAAGATGCAGCAGCAGATCAAGGGGTTGGCGTCGTCCTGGGTGATCCCTCCCGTCCGCTCCTGCTTGGTTTTGTCGTTGGTGGAAAGGTCCGGACTGATGATCGTCCAGCTCTGACCTCCGTCGGTTGTCATGTGCACAAATTGGCTCCCGACATAGACGCGGTTGTGGTCATGCGGCGAAATGGCGATGGGGAAGGTCCACTGGAACCGGTACTTGGCGTCGTTGCCGGCATGGCCGCTGAGGGTTTCGGGCCAGACCGTCACCCCCCGGCTTTGCAGGGTCTTCAGGTCGAAGCGGTCAAGCAGGCCGTCATAGTTGCCCGACCAGACGATGTCGTTGTCCACCGGGTCGGGAACAGCGAAACCGCTCTCAAAACCGCCGATGGGGTGCCAAAGCCCCCGAGGGATGCCCGCCCGCTCCATCCGGCTGTTGCTGGGCCCGCGGTATGAGGTGCCGTCCTGCCGGTTGCCGTAGACGTAGTAGGGCACCCGGTTGTCGACGTAAACGTGATACATCTGGGCGATGGGCAGCTCGATACCGCGCCAGCTTTTCCCGCGGTCAGAGGACAGGGCGAGCCCCTGGTCGTTGCCCACCATCATGCGCCGGGGGTCGAGGGGATCGATCCACATGTCGTGGTTGTCGCCGCCCCAGACGCGGAACCTCCTGAGCGTTTCGCCGCCGTCGAGGCTCATGTGAAAGCCGGTGGCGGGGAAATAGACTTCATTGGCGTTGTCAGGAGCAACGACGCATCGGGTGTAATAAAGGGGCCGGTTCAAAATGGCGTGGTCCCGGTTGATAAGCTTCCAGGTTTCGCCGCCGTCGTCCGACCGCCAGAGCCCTTCGTCTTTGGTTTCGATCAGGGCGTAAACGCGGTTTGAGTCCTTGGCGGCCACGGCCACCCCCACTTTTCCAATATCGCCTTCGGGGAGGCCCTGCCCCTTGAGCCTTGTCCAGGTCGTGCCGCCGTCAACGGACTTGAACAAGCCGCCGCCGGGACCGCCGCTCCATTTGCCCCATGTCTTGATCAGCATCGGCCACATCCCTGCGAACAGGACCCGCGGGTTATTGGGGTCCATGGCGATATCGGAGCAGCCGGTGTTCTCGTCTACGAAGAGGACCCGCTCCCAGGATTTGCCGCCGTCGAGGGTGCGGTAGACGCCCCGCTCCTGCTGGGGACCGTAGCAGTGGCCCATGGCCGCGGCGAAGACGATGTCGGCGTTCCGGGGATCGATCACGATCCTGGCGATGCGGCCCGTGTTGTCCATCCCCAGGCGCTTCCATGTCTTGCCGCCGTCGGTGGATTTGTAGATCCCGTTTCCCTGGGAGACGTTGCTCCGGATGAAGGCCTCGCCCGTCCCCGCCCAGACGACGTTGGGATCCGAGGGGGCGATGGCCAGGGACCCGATGGACGAGACGTCCTGGCCGTCGAAGACCGGTTTCCAGTTGACGCCGCCGTCCACAGTCTTGAAGATTCCTCCGGAGGCGGCCCCTACGAAGGAGATGTTGGGCTCACCGGGAACGCCGGCAACGGCCGTTAACCGGTTGCCCACGGGCCCGATGTGCCTGTATTTGAGCCCGCCGAAGAGATCCGGTTTGATCTCCGCTCCGCTCGCGACGCCGGGCCGGAATGAAAGAAGCACGAGAACGACGGCCGGGATGGCCGAGGTCCGCTTAAACGCCGGAAATCCGCTTTTTCTCATGGGTTGTGTTTCTCCTCTCGTCATCTCTCCGTTATATATCCGAACGGAGCCCGCATCTCAACCGGTTTCTTTGCCAAGAACCCAATTTCCTTATTTCGTGTCCCTGATACCCGTCCGAGAGCTGCCCTCAGCGTGGCCGTTTGAATTCCGCGCTTGCCTCTGCGTCCGACATGGATTATCCTTATCGCCACTCCCTTGAAGGAGCCGATCATGAAAAAGACTTTTATGGCCTTGACCTTGTTCGCAATCGCCGCGGCCTTTCCAGCCGCCCAGGACAAGAATGCCTCCGCTAAGGCCGAGATCGATGTCCTCCTGACCACCTGGCACAAGGCGGCGGCCACGGCCGACGCCAAGACCTATTTCGGGTCGATGGCGCCGGGCGCGGTCTTCCTCGGAACGGACGTGACCGAACGATGGACGAAAGAGGAGTTCGAAGCCTGGGCCGCGCCCCGCTTCCAGGAGTCGTCGGCGTGGATTTATTCGGCGACCCGGCGCAGCATTTCTTTGTCCGCCGATGGGAATACGGCCTGGTTCGATGAGGACCTCGTTTCCAAGTCCTATTGGCCGTGCCGCGGTTCCGGAGCACTGGAGAAGATCGACGGGGCCTGGAAGATCAGGCTTTACAACCTGGCTTTCACGATCCCGAACCAGGTGGTTCCGGAGATCCGGCCGGCCGTCATGAAAGCGTTCGCCGACTCCGGGAAGGATCTGCCTTAAGCGGAGAAAGATGAATCATGGCTCACCTGACAGCACGGGACGGATATCAGCAACTCGTAAAGCGGCTCAACCGTTCCCCCCAGGGAGCCCCGCCCTCGGAGCTTCTGTTCAAGATCCTCCGGATGCTTTTTTCCGAAAACGAAGCCGGCCTCGTTTCCTCCCTGCCCATCAAGCCTTTCACGGCGAAGAAGGCCGCGCTCATTTGGAAAAAGTCCGAAAGCGAGGCGCGGAACATTCTGGATTCCTTGGCCGAACGCGGCCTCCTTGTGGATAACGAAAGGCGCGGACGGAGCCTGTACTCCCTGCCGCCTCCGATGGCCGGTTTCTTTGAATTCTCGATGATGCGGGTGCGCCAGGACATCGATCAGAAGCTGCTCGCGGAATTGTTCTACCAGTATCTTAACGTGGAGGAGGACTTCATCAAGGCCCTCTTCGTGAACGGCGAGACCCAGCTCGGACGGGTGTTCGTCCACGAGCCCGCCCTGCCGTCCGAACATTCGCTCGAAGTCCTGGATCACGAACGGGCGAGCGAGGTCATCAAGACCGCCAGGCACAGGGCGATCGGTGTCTGTTACTGCCGCCACAAGATGATGCATGTCGGCCGCGCCTGTGACGCTCCCCGGGACATCTGCATGACCTTCAATACCGTGGCGTTCTCTCTGACCAAGCACGGGATCGCCCGGCCGGTCGACGTGAAGGAGGGATTGGACCTCCTCGAACAGGCTTATGAACGAAACCTTGTCCAATTCGGCGAGAACGTCCGCCGGAGCGTGAGCTTCATCTGCAACTGCTGCGGCTGCTGCTGCGAGGCGCTCCTCGGCATCAAGCGCTTCGGGTCCGTCTTCCCGATCCACACAAATTTTCTTCCCCGGGTCAACGAAGCCGGCTGCTCCGGATGCGGCAAATGCGTGGACGTCTGCCCGGTCGAGGCGATGAGCATCGTTTCGGCCAACGACCCTCGCCAACCCAAGAAGCGCAAGGCGCGCCTGAACGAGGAGATCTGCCTGGGCTGCGGCGTGTGCGTGCGGACCTGCCCGAGCCGGAGCCTGGCCCTCGTTCCCCATCCGAAAAGAATCATCACGCCGCTCAACTCTGTTCACCGGGCCGTTCTGATGGCCATCGAGCGGGGCAAGCTCCAGAACCTTATCTTCGATAACCATGCCCAATGGAACCACCGGGCGATGGCGGCGATTCTCGGCGTCATTCTGAAACTCCCCCCGGTCAAGAAGACCATGGCCGGCCGGCAGATGAAATCGCGGTATTTGGAATATTTGATTGCGAAGACATAGGTTGAGGTCGTCCCATGACCCAGGCAAAACCCTTCACCCCGGCCAAGCTCATCTGCGGGATGATCTCAAGCCGGGAGGAAGCTTTCCGGATGGGGGAGGAGCGGCTTGTTGAATGTTTCGGTCCCATCGACCTCAGGAGCTCTCTTTTTCCCTTTGCGGTTACGGACTACTATGAGAAAGAGTTGGGCCCCGCTTTGAAACGCGTCTTCTTGAGCTTCGAACGGCTCGTTCCCCCCGATGACCTCAGCGCCATCAAACTCCAAACCAATGCCCTGGAAGGGGAGATCCGGGCCGCCGCGGGAGCCGATGCCCGGGTCGTGAACCTCGACCCCGGCATCCTGACATCGTCCGCGTTGATCATGGCCACGACCAAAAACTTCGCCCATCGTGTCCCCTTGAGCGGCGGGATCTACGCCCACCTCGAATTGCTGTTCACGAAGACCGGCGTCAAGATCCTTGACTGGACCTATCCGGATTTCCGGACGGAACACTATTGGAGATTCTTCGTTGATGTCCGGAAAAGTTATTTGGACCGGATCGGCGGGATCGGCCCGCCTTGACATAGCTCCGGGACGAAAAATTATCAGGTATGAAGGAGGCCTTATGAAGAAAACCATCCTCTGGCTGTGGATCGTCATCCTTGCCCTTGGAACAGCCGGCGCCGTCCGTGGGCAAACGCCCGATAAACCCCAAGCGGTTTCTTTGACATCAGACCCGCGATTTGTCCAATCGATCAGCCTCCTTGAGGCTTGGATCGACGCGAAACTGGCCTATGACAAGATTCCGGGCATCTCCCTGGGGTTTGTTGTCGACCAGGACCTCGTCTGGAGGAAGGGATACGGTTACGCCGACGTCCAGCGCAAGGTGCCGGCGACGCCTAAGACCCTTTACAGCATCTGCTCCATTTCCAAGCTTTTCACGAGCATCGCGGTTATGCAGCTTAG
>CAZSMW010000145.1:0-3896 GCA_964607985.1 uncultured Eubacteriales bacterium | reverse complement strand
ATTCTGACGGCTTCTCTTGGTGCGTCGTTCCGGAAGGAAGACGTCCAGGTCCATAAGCTTGACAACGGGCTGAAGGTCCTTCTCGTCGAGGACCACGGCATCCCCAACGTCGCCCTTTTCACGTTCTTCCGCGTCGGCTCGCGCAACGAGCGGCCCGGGCTCACAGGCTCGTCCCACTTTATCGAGCACTTGATGTACAACGGGACAGCCAAGTTCGGGCCGGGCGAGTTCGACCGCCGGATGGAGTTCCGGGGCGGTTCGAACAACGCCTACACGGGCGACGACATGACCGCTTACACCGACTGGTTCCCGGCGGCTGCCCTGGAGGCCATGATCGAGATGGAGGCGGACCGGATGCAGGGCCTGACCTACGTCCCGGAGGTCTTCGAGTCCGAGCGCGGGGTCATCGCCTCGGAGCGACGGCTGGGCGTCGAGAACGACAACGACTCCATCCTCCAGGAGAACGTCCGGGCAACGGCCATCATGGCCCATCCCTACCATTGGGACGTCATCGGCTGGATGAGCGACATCCTTAGCTGGCGCCGGGACGAGGTCATGGCCTACTACAGGACTTATTACTCGCCCAACAACTCCGTCCTCATCCTGGTGGGGGACTTCGAGAGCGTCAAGGCTCTCGATCTCATTAAAAAATATTATAGCGGGATCTCGGCCGGTACCCCTCCTCCACCCGTCACGACCGTCGAGCCGCCCCAGATGGGGGTGAAGCGGGTCATCATCCGCAAGGAGGCCCAGACGCCGTCCTTCATCATGGTCTTCCACGGCCCGAACTGCCAGGACCCGGACTTCTATCCCCTATCCATCCTGGAAAAACCGTTCCTCCGGGGTGAGAGCAGCCGCCTCCACCGCCGCCTGGTCCGCGAGGAGCAGCTGGCCATCAGCGTCTATGGCGGGATCGGTGAAACGATCGACCCGCAGCTGTTTACGATCTATGTCAAACCGAGGCCGGGGGCCGATCTCGACAGGCTTGAAGCCGTGATCGACGAAGAACTGGACAAGCTCCGTAAAGACGGGATCACGGAACAGGAATACAAGAAAGCGCTCAACATCATCCGCAGCGATTTCTACTCCGGCCTCCAGACGATCTCCGGCAAGGCCAACCAAATGGGCGCGTCCGAGGTCCTCTATGGGAGCTTCGAGAAGCTCTTCGCTCAGATGGACGGCTACGCGGCGGTCCAGAGGGACCAAGTCCGCGCGGCCGCCGGAAAGTATTTCACGGAGAACAATAAGACCGTCGGCAAGCTCATTCCCGAGGGAGGTGCGAAATGAAGAACACGTTCCGGACCGCAGTCGCCGCATTCCTGCTTCTGCTTGTCTCCGTCCCCGGGGAAGGCGCCTTCAAACTCCCGGCGCCCGAAAAGATCGTCCTCCCGAACGGGCTCACCGTCTATTGCCTCAAGAGCTCCGAAGTGCCCATCGTGAGCTTCCGGATGTTCATCCGGGGCGCCGGTTCCGCTTATGAGCCCGCAGCCCTCGAGGGCGCCGCCAACCTGACGGCCGACCTTCTGCTCAAGGGAACGACCAAAATGAGCGCCGACGCCGTCTCCGAAGCGCTGGACTTCATGGGCGCGGACCTTGGGATCTCGGCGGCCAAAGAATACGCCCAAATCAGCGCCGAAAGCCTCTCCGAGCACTTCCCGAAACTCATGGAGATCGCCGCCGACTGCCTTATCGAACCGGCCTTAAAGGAAGACGAGTTCGCAAAGGAGCGGGCCAAGCGGATCGACAACATCAAGGCCGTCAAAGACGAACCCGGCCAGGCCGTGCGCTATTACTTCCAGAAGGCCTACTTCGGGGCTCATCCCATGGGACACTTGGCCCTGGGCACGGAGAGCGCGCTCGCGAAGATAACGATCCAGGACATCAGGGCTTTCTACAAGGCGCGCTTCAGGCCGGACCGGGCCGTCGCCGCGGTCGTGGGCGATATCGACCGGGCCAAGCTCGCCGGACTGCTCAAGGCCACCCTCGGCAGGTGGAAGGCCGCGAGCGGGAAGGCCCCGGCCCTCGACATCCCGGCCCTGCCCAGGCCCAAAGGGCCGAAGCTCGTCCTCGTGGATAAGCCCGACGCCACCCAAGCTTATTTCGTGATGGGCGCGCCCGGCTACCCCATGGGCGACAAGGTCACTCCGGAAGCGGAGGTCATGAACACGCTCTTCGGTGTGCGGTTCACGTCCTGGTTAAACACCGAGCTCCGGATCAAGAGGGGCCTGACCTACGGCGCCCAAAGTTCTTTCCAAGCTTGGGCCGCCGGCGGCCTATTCAGTGTCACCTCCTATACCCAGAATTCCAAAATCGGCGAGATGCTCGACATCACCTACGATCTTTTGAAGAAGGGAACAGGGCGGGGCTTCAGCGCCGAGGAAGTGGAAAGCACCCGGAACTATATCCAGGGCCAATTCCCGCCGACACTCGAGACGAACGCCGACAAGGCCGCGGCTTATGTCCGGCTGGCCTTCTTCAAACTGGGCTTCGATTATTACGGCAAGTACCTGGCCGGGATCGGAGCCGTGAGCGCAGCCGGGGCCGGCAAAGCGGCCGCTTCGTTCCTCCCCGCGAACGACTACGTCCTCGTCGTCGTGGGCAAGGCCGCGGACATCAAGCCCCTCCTCGCCAAGTTCGGCACCTGGGAAGAGAAGAAGATCACCGACCCTGATTTTTAGTTTACCTGAGTAATGAGTTTGTTGCCGGCGTCCGTCGATTTGAAGACGCCGGTCCCGGCATAGGAGCTCCTCGCCATCAAGACCTCACCCGTTCCCACCCAAACGATGTCGGGATTCGACGGGGCGATGGCGATTTCACCGATCGTGAACGTCGATTCGTTCTCGAAGATCGGCGTCCAGGTGAGGCCGTTGTTGTCCGATTTCCAGACGTTTCCCGATCCCACGCCGACGTAGAGCGTGTACGGCCGGGCGGGATGAACGGCCAAACTCTGGATCCTCCCTCCGCAAAAAGCCGGTCCGACGGCGCGCCAAGTCAGGTCTTTGAAAGGAGATTCGGTCTTGAGCCGGAGATGCCGGTCCCAGGAAGTCAGGCGCGTTTTGGCGTCGGTGGGCTGGGCGAGGGCCGCGGTCGTAAAAAGTGACGCGGCCAGGGCAACGAGGAGGAGGCGTTTGGAGTTCATGGCGACGGATGTCCTTTCAAGCGGTTCACGCGGTTTGAGTTACGTTCGGCAACTCGCAACCCATTATAGCCGAAAACGCGCGAAAAGGATTTCGGCTCGGCCGGACCTTGCCGATGGGGAGGCGCTCTCTTCCCTAATCGGGGATAAGCCGGTATTTGGCCGTGATGGGGACGCTCGCTTTGAGCATGACCCAGACTGGGCAGAAGCGTTCTTCCGAGAGGGCAAACGCCTTCTCGACCGATGCGCTGTCGACCCGGCCGCCGCGGAATTCAAAATCGAGCTCGACCGAAGTGAGGACGGTCGGGTGGATCTCCCGCTTCTCGCCGCGGGCGCGGACCGTGAGATCTTGGACCTCCTGGCCCATCCGCTTCAAGAGCCCGACGACGACCTGGCTGCTGCAGCCGGCCAGGCTCGTAAGCAGCAGCTCGAGGGGCGAATAGCCGTCGATCGCCTCCCCTTCCGGAGTGAAGTCGATGGCTACGGGCTTTCCGGCCCGGCCCGACTTGCCGTCAAAGCGCATCCCGCCCTTGAACCCGACCTCGGTTAGAACTTCTTTGGCCATCTCTTGCTCCTTTGGACCCGCAGCGAGGGCCAACCTTCACTGGTCCTAGACGTTCGTCAAGGACATGTTACGGACCAACGGTGCCCGGTCAGCCTCCGTTCATCTGTCATGCCGGATGACCTTGCCGTTCTTCATGACGAACATGACGCGGCGGAGGGCTTGGACGTCGTCGAGCGGGCTGGCCGGCATGGCGAT
>CAZSMW010000144.1:0-2733 GCA_964607985.1 uncultured Eubacteriales bacterium | reverse complement strand
CGGGGTTGATCACACTCGTCGTCATCCTGATCGTCATCGGCATAGTCCTGGCGCCGGACTATGCCAAGAAAAAGACGCCGGCCGGATTCCCGGTTAACAGCTCTCATTACCTGCCGCTCGACGAGAAGACGAACGTCTGGGTCAGCGTCTGGCTGCCTCCAAACTTGAAGGCCGACGAAAAAATCCCTGCCTTGATGACGACCTCGCGCTATTCAGGGCAACTGGAGTCCGGATGGCTGGCCAGAGCGTTTGAAACCTATGCCCTCAGTCCTAACGGTAACTATCAGAGCGCCCGACGCTTTCTCGACAAAGGGTACGCGTTTATTTGGGTCCAGTCTCCGGGCTCCTGCCAGTCCAGTGGCCCCCGGCTAGGCGAATACCCGCCCAATGAGGTCGAAGCCATGGGGCTGGCCGTCGATTGGATCGTCCGCCAGCCCTGGTCGAACCAGAGGGCCGGCGCATTCGGAGCGTCCTATTCGGGCACGACCGCAGACATGGCCTGCGCTACTTTAAGGCCCGGACTTAAGGCGGTTTATCCCAAGGCTCCAGATTTTGATGACTACCGACAAACCGTCAAGCCGGGAGGCCTCGGGTCCTCGGAATTTGTCCGCACTTGGGGCGGGATGGTCAAGGCCATGGACGCCGATGACTTCGCTGCCGTCATGAGCATGGATTCGGGCAAGAAATTGTCGTTTTTTGAGATGATCTATCTCCGGTCCCAGATCAGAGGGTTGCAGCGTCCGAGAGGGAAGGACCGGGCCATCTTCAAGCAGGCGCTCGAGGACCACAGGCTCACACCCGACGTGGAAGACATTGTCCGTCGGATGGAATTCAAAGATTCCAGCCTGTCTGAGGATTTATCTCCCGGCTTTGAGGACGTCAGCGTTTATGAGTACAGGGAGAAAATTGAAAAAGCCCAGGTGAACACCAACACCCGGGCCGGCTGGATGGACGCCGGTGTCGCCGAAGGCGCTCTGGAGAAATTTTTGACTCTCAACACTCCCCAGAAGGTCGTCCTATTGCCGGCCGGTCATCCACAGAACGAATTCGTCAACCCGTTCGGGGAGAACTCGCCGGAATACCCGGGCGGGAGCGAGCTCGAAAAGGACGATTTCTTCGAATATTTCGACCGGCATCTGAAAGGAATCGGCGAGGACAAGGAAAGACGACGGATCATCTATTTTACCTATGTCGAGAACAAGTGGAGGGAAACCGAGACTTGGCCGCCACCTGGTGTCGCGAACGAGAAATGGTATTTCGGGCCGGAACATAATCTGGCTCAGGAGCCGGCCTCCCCTCAAGAGGGGAGTGATTCCTACACCGTTGATTTCACAGCCACCACCGGGCTCGAAAACCGCTGGATGAGCCAGATGGGAAAGCCCGTCCACTACGGCGACCGGAGAGATGAGGACAAAAAGCTGCTCACCTATACCTCCGCTCCGCTGGCCGATGACCTCGAAGTGACGGGGAGCCCGACGGTGACTCTCTATGTCGCCTCCACCCACGGGGACGGGGCCTTCTTCGTCTATCTCGAGGATGTCGGGCCGGACGGAAGGGTTTCTTATCTGACCGAAGGCTTGCTGCGAGCCATACACAGGAAAAAGGCCGACCCGGCGACAGCGCCGTACGTGCCGCTTGGGGTGTATCACACCTTCAGAAAAGCCGATGCCCAGCCTCTCGTCCCGGGCGAAACTGCCGAGATTGCGATTACGCTGTTTCCGATCTCGACGGTCTTTAAAAAGGGACATTCCATCCGCATCGCGATCGCCGGTCACGATGATGCGCTTAAGGATAAGCATCCTGCGGAAGGCATCCCGGTCCTCACCATCCAGAGGAACCCAGTCTATCCATCCCAGGTGGTGCTGCCGGTGATTCGCAGGAGCGGCCGGTAATCCGTCGTTCGAGCCGGGCCTCAGCACGTTTTTCCATGAGGACGCTCCTGACCAAGTACGAGTACCTCCACAAACAGAACGACATGAGCTTCCAGTACGAGGTCACCTGGCTCCTCGGCGACGGCCGGCGGCTTTGGTTATTTCGTTTTAGGCGGAACGTAGCTCATGGCCCGTTCGGCCATGGCCGTGATCGTCAGGGACGGGTTCACGCCCAGGTTCGCGGGGATCGCCGAAGCGTCGGTCACATACATGTTGTCGTAGCCGAAGACCCGGTGGCAGGGGTCGATCACCCCGTGGTCCTTGTCCTTTCCGATGATGCAGCCGCCAAGGATGTGGGCCGTCATGGGGATATTGAACAAGACTTCCGTGATCGCGTTTTGGGGGATGGCGTCCATGCGTGCGGCCATGCCGCGGACGGCCCGGTTGGCTTCCGGGATATAGGTGGGGATCCTCTTGCCGCTGTTCTTCGAGACGAGTCCCTTGCGGAAGAACGCCCACCAGCGGCGTTTCCTCGATACCGTGAGGTAATTGTCGAGCGTCTGCATGACGAGCAGGATGACGCTGTTGCGCCCCCAATTAATGGGGATGCGGAGCCTCAAGAACTGCAGGGGATGGCGGATGACGTTCCCGAAGAATCTCAGGGGGCGGGGGATCTTCCCGCCGCCGTCCGTTATCAGCCCGGCGAAAGCCGCCATCACGTCCGAACCCTTAGGGTAGCGGACCAATTCGACGTTCGTCGTGTCGTTGACGAAGACGTTCGAAGTGATCGATACACCCAGGGAATGCTGCTGGTTCTTCCTTGAAGTCACGCCCGCCAGCACTTCGCTGTTCGTCCGGACGA
>CAZSMW010000143.1:0-12100 GCA_964607985.1 uncultured Eubacteriales bacterium | reverse complement strand
ACTGGAGGAACTGTTCGTTACCGCCGTGGCCGTTGACCAGGATGATCTTCTTGATGCCGTTACGGGCAAGTTCATCACACGTCTCCTGGAGCAGGTCCAGCATGAGATGAACGCTGTAGGCGACCGTTCCCGGCTGGTGCTTGGCTTCGAAGATCTGGCCGAAATAGTATTGCGGGAAGACGATCGTGTATTCCTTTGCCGCCGCCCGGAGCGAGAGCTCCCGACAGTCGAGAAGGTCGGTGCCCAGCGGGAGATGGGGGCCGTGCTTTTCCAGGATGCCGACCGGGATGATGCAGGTCCCCCCGGACTTGGCGACGGCCTGGATGAAGTCCGGCGACGTAAGTTCCTCGTAGCAGACCGGAAGGCCCGCGGCCGGCTTTGCGGCTTCCTGGGCGAATGGCGTTCCGGCCAGGCCGAGGACCGCGGCGGCCGCCGATAGAATAACCAAGGATTCAAAAAAGCTTTTCATGGGTGACAGCTCTTCTTTCATAGATATTTATTCCTCTTTATATACCAGGGCAAAAAATGAGTCAACCGTGATGGACGACATAAAATGGGCTCTCTTCCATACCGAATGTAAGAGAACCATAAAATGTCAAAAGAGTAGGTTTGACCCTTACCGGCTTGCGCGATAATATGGAACCAGGAGGCCATCGATGGACCGAAATTCATGGGTTGAAGATTTCCCGGGGGCCGTGACCGTCTGCGACGAAAAGGGGACGATCATCGAGATGAACAGGAGATCGGCGCGGACCTTCGCCGAGGACGGCGGAGCGGCCCTCATCGGAAAGAACGTTCTCGACTGCCACCCCGAGCCGGCCCGGACGAAGCTGGCAGAGATCATGGCCGGGAGGCGGACAAACGTTTACACGATCGAGAAGAACGGCGCCAAGAAATTGATCTACCAGGCGCCATGGTTCCGGGACGGGGAATACCAGGGGTTCATCGAGCTTTCGCTCGAGGTCCCCTTCGAAATGCCGCATTTTGTGCGAACAAGCAAGTCGGGGTCAAACCTACAATCTTAACAACGCGGCTCCCCTGCATTTTGCTTCGAATTCAACAGCTTTTGTTAAGATCATAGGTTTTACCCCCTAAAATTACCGATAGAATTCTTTCTTCTCAAGCGATGACGCCGACTTTTAGTGATACCCAGAATTCCAGGGACACGATACCAATTCCAGAGAATTGGTTCATGTCCCGGAATTCCGACTCACGTCCTATCGGCAATTTTGGCTGACCCCTCCTGGTTTGACCTTGACCCGGTCCTGTGGTATTGATATCAGCTAGACGAAAATCCTCCGGAAAAAACGCGAACTCATGATCGGCCGGACCCTTAAGCAATACAAAATCGAAAGCGTGCTCGGCAAGGGCGGCATGGGCATCGTCTACCGGGCGCAGGACACCCGGCTCCAGCGGCCCGTGGCCCTGAAACTCCTCAAACCTGAGCTCGTATCGAACGCAGACCGCAGGGCCAGGTTCCTGCGCGAGGCCCGCTCCGCGGCGGCCGTCTCCCATCCCTCCATCGCCCAGGTCTATGACATCGACGAGGACGACGGAACCACGTTCATCGCCATGGAATTTGTGGACGGACGAACCGTCAACCGGCTTATCGCCGACGGCGAGCTGGACCTCCTCGGTGGGGTGGAAATCGCCCTTCAGGTCGCCGAAGGGCTTGCCAAGGCGCACGAAGCGAACATCATCCACCGGGACATCAAATCGGACAACATCATGGTCACCCGGGAGGGGCACGCCAAGCTCCTCGACTTCGGCCTGGCCAAGCTCCTGGAGTCCGGCCCCGAGGACGCCGGGAAGGACACGGAGGGCCCCTTTCCACCCGGCCGGACCCTGACGATCGGACAGGCGCAGACCATCGCCGGGGCGGTGATGGGGACGGTCAACTACATGAGCCCCGAACAGGCCCGAGGACAGGACCTTGACCCACGGAGTGACATCTTCTCCCTCGGGGTCGTCCTCTATGAGATGGCGACGGGAGAGCTCCCCTTCAAGGGGGACACGTTCCTGGACACGATGCATTCGATCGCTTACGAAGAGCCCAAGGCCGTGACGGTCGTGCGCAAGAACCTCCCTCCCCAACTCCACCAGATCGTCTTCCGCTGTCTGAGAAAGCGGCGCCAGGACCGCTATCCGGACGCCCGGACTCTGGCGGCCGACCTCAAGCACCTGAAACACGATATCGAATCCGGGGCCAAGCTCTCCCTGCCGCCGGGGCAAAGATTGCGGGGTTGGCTGGAGGGGCTGCCGACGGCCCTCCCCTTCGGGCGAAACGGCATGATCATCCTGACTGTCGCCGTCGTCGCAGCCGTCATTCTCATTTTCACCAGGATCCAATGGGGCAACATGATAGGCACCGGCATCATGGCGCTTGTCGCTTATCGGATCGTCCGGAACAGGAAGCTCCGGATGCTCCAGGGATTCACCAAAAAGGTTTCCGCTCTCCCGGAGGTCAAGGCCGTCATCATCAAGGGCGATCAGGTGACCGTGATCATGGACAAGGCCCGGGCCAAGACCTATATCAGGATCACCAGCCTCATCGACGCGATCAACAAGAAGCTTTTCCTGGGAAAGCCGGTCGCCGGCACGATCAAGGACGACCTTGGCGAACAGGAATTCCAGAACATGCTGCGGGACACCGGCATCGTCTACGCGCGGGACGACATCATGCTCGAATCCGGCTTTAATGCCGAAGGGAAGCACGCCGGCCCGAGAACGGGATCGAATTCGCGGACCTAGCGAGGCTTCGAACTTGCCGGGATCGCGACTTTGACGATGGACTCCCTTTCGTATAGAATCCCGCCATGATGCCGAACGCCATTAAATCGAACTCGCCGCCGCGGGCCCATGGCGGCGTCGTTATTCTGGGCCTCTTTTTTTCACTTTCGACGGCTTGCTCGCTGGCTACGAAAAAGCCTGCCGACGCAGTCTCGGCCGGTCGGGGTACGGCGCTTCCCGTCAGCCAGATCATCACGCCCGCGGGAATCCAGGTGGAGTTGCCCGGTCTGCGGCCGCAGGTCCTGGCCCTGAGCCCCGACGGACGTCTCCTCATCACATCCGGCAAGACTCACGAGATCGTTGTCGTGGATCCGGAAACGGGCGGGATCAAGCAACGGGTTCCGTTTCCTGCGGAGGCTATCAGCGACCCCCGACCGGTATCTCCGTCGGAGAACATCCTAAAACCCGGCGACGAGGGCCAGGTGAGCTACACCGGCCTGGCTTTCTCTCCGGAGGGCAAACGCCTTTATCTCAGCGACGTCAATGGCAGTATCGAGGTTTTCGGCGTTCTCCCCGGCGGAGAGATCGCCGGACTGTTCTCCATCCTCCTGCCGTCCGCCGACGCTCCGCGCCGGGAGGAAGAGATCCCCGCCGGCATCGCCGTTTCCAACGACGGAAAGCGCCTGTACGTGGCCCTGAATCTCTCGAACCGGCTGGGCGAGTTCGAGTCCAAGGACGGCCGTCTCCTTCGGCTGTTCGATGTGGGCGTCGCCCCGTATGATGTCGCGCTCGTCGGCAGAAAAGCCTACGTGAGCAACTGGGGAGGACGGCGCCCGCAGGCCGGTGACGTGACCGGTCCCGCCGGCAGAGGGACCCGGGTCAAGGTCGATCCGTCGACCTTCGTCGCCAACGAAGGCTCGGTAACTGTGGTCGATCTCGATTCCGGAGAAACCGCGGCCGAGGTCCCTGTCCACCTCCACGCCTCCGCTCTGGCCGTCTCGCCCGACGGGCGTTACGTCGTCTGCGCCAACGCGGCAAGCGATAACCTCAGCGTCATCAATACCCGCGAGGATGCCGTCGTCGAGACCATCTGGGTCAAGCCCGACCCGGCCGACCTCTTCGGGGCTTCGCCGAACGCCCTGGCCTTCGATCGCGGGGGCGGCCGTCTTTTTGTCGCCAACGGCACGCAGAACGCCGTAGCCGTCATCGGATTCGATCCGGCCGGCCGTGGTTCGCGGCTCCTCGGCCTGGTCCCCGTCGGATGGTTCCCCGGCGCCATCGCTTATCATTCCCGCCTCGACAGGATCTGTGTGGCGAACATCAAGGGAATCGAAACGATCAAGGGGCAAGATGAGCACAGCGGTGTTTCGGGATTTAATTCTCATCAATATCATGGTTCCCTGTCCCTCGTCCCCGTTCCCTCGGCAGCCGAGCTTCATCGGTTTACGGCCGCGGTCTGGGACAATTATCACCGGGGGCGCATCGCAAAAGCGCTCCTGCCCCCGCGCCCGGGCCAGCCGTCCCGGCCGGTCCCCGAGCGCATCGGCGAACCGAGTGTATTCAAGCATGTCGTCTATGTCATCAAGGAAAACCGGACCTATGATCAGGTGCTGGGGGACATGCCGCTCGGAAACGGCGATCCGGCTCTCTGCATTTTCGGAGAACGCATCACGCCGAACCAGCACAAAATGGTCTCTGAATTCGTCCTGCTCGATAACATTTTCTGCTGCGGCATTCTCAGCGCCGACGGGCACCAGTGGTCGATGTCCGCCTTCGGTACCGACTACCTCGAAAAATCGTTCGCCGGCTGGCCCAGGAGCTATCCGGACGGCATGGGGGAGGACGAGGCCGACGCCCTGGCCTACGCTCCGACCGGATTCATCTGGGACAACGCCCTGCGTCACGGTAAAACCCTCAGGGACTACGGCGAATTCGCCATACCGGCGGTCCGCTGGGCCGACCCCAACCGTCCCGGCGAACCGGATTGGGCCGCCTGCTGGCGGGAGTATAACCATCCCGGAGGAGAGATTGTCTTCGGCTGCGAACCCGCCATCGAGTCCCTGAGGCCGTATCTCGCTTCGGAGACGGTCGGATGGAGCATGGAGGTGCCCGACCTCTTCCGGGCGGACCGCTTCATCCGGGAGCTCGAGGAATTCGAGAGGCTGGGGACCTTTCCCGATCTCATCCTCATCTGTTTGCCCAACGACCATACAAGCGGCACGAAGGAAGGCGCCCCGACGCCGGCGGCCTACGCCGCGGACAACGATCTCGCCTTCGGCCGGATCGTCGAGGCTGTCGGCCGCAGCCGGTTCTGGAAGGACACGGTGGTCTTCGGGATCGAGGATGACCCGCAGGACGGCTGGGACCACGTGAGCGGCTACAGGACGACCGCGTATGTCATCAGCCCCTACACGAAGCGCGGCCGGACCATCCGCACGCCTTACAACACGGTCAGTATCCTGCGGACGATCGAACAGATCCTCGGCCTTCCCCCGATGAACCAGTTCGACGCGGCCGCCCTGCCCATGTTCGACTGTTTCACGGAAACGCCCGATTTTACGCCCTTCAAGGCCGTACCCAACCTCGTTCCCCTTGACATGATGAACCCGCCCAAGGAAGCGATCGACGATCCCCTGCTTCGGGAACTTGCCGTCCTCTCAGATCGACTCGACTTCAAACGAATCGACGCCTGCCCCGAGGACGTCCTCAACCGGATCCTTTGGCACGCCGCGAAAGGCAGCAGCATCCCTTTTCCCAAGTGGGCAACGACGACCGCAGGAAAAGACGACGACTGATTGTCAACAGCGGGGCAGATTTCGGCGCCGGAAATAAACTCCGGGCTTGGAGGGAGCCGGCCGGGGCAAGTTCACGGGCCCCGGCAACAACCACCGAAAGGGCTAGCGCTTCTTGGGAGTGGTCCCGTCCGCGCAGGGCCCATCCTCCTCATAGTTGCGGGCTTGTTCGGGATCAGGCATGATCCGGCAGAACGGCAGGGGTCCCATGGACTCCATCTCCTTCCCGCAGCATAGGGGAACGGGTTGCTCTTCCTCGGCCGTGATCTGTTTCTCGCAAACCCGGCATTGGTATTGTAATTCGCTCATGATCCATCCGCCTTTATGTTATTCGTATCCGAGATAAGGCCAAGATAGCATGCTCCGGGAGCATAATCAAGTTTTGACATAAAGCCGGGTTTCCTCTATCCTATGAATTCATGCCGAGTTCCATAGACGGACCTTGCCTCTCTCCTGACCGGGCCGTTAGACCCGTCGTTCTCACGCGGGACGGCCACTCCATATCGCGGAAGAACATCGACCCCGACGCCCTCAAGATCCTTTACCGGCTCCACAGGCTCGGGTTCACGGCCTATCTCTGCGGCGGGGCCGTCCGGGATCTGATGCTGGGGAAAACACCAAAGGACTTCGATATCGCAACCGACGCCCGGCCGGGACAGATCAAGAAACGCTTCGCCAACGTCTTCGTCATCGGTAGGCGGTTCCGGCTGGCCCACGTCCACTTTCAGGAAGGCAAGATCATCGAGGTGGCCACGTTCCGGAGGGACCCGAAACCCGGAGAAGAAACCGCCGCCGGGACCGTCCCCGAGACGGCGTTGGATCCCGCGCGGCTCTACGGCACCCCCCAGGAGGACGCCTTCCGACGGGACATCACGATCAACGCCCTTTATTATGACCCGATCACGTTCTCCGTCATCGACTACGTCGGGGGACTCGAGGACCTGGCCCGCCGGCGGGTCCGAATCATCGGCGATCCGGTGGAGCGCTATATCGAGGACCCCGTCCGTATCTGGCGAGTCCTCAGGCACGCCGCGCGCCTGGAATTCGACGTCGAAGAGTCCGCCGAGCGGGCGATCCACACGCACGGCCATCTACTCGCGACGTCCCCCGGGGCTCGCCTCTACGAAGAGCTTAACAAGGAGCTTGCCTACGAGACCCGCCCGGTCATCGAAGCCCTGCGGCGATACCGCCTCCTCAGATATATCCTCGGAAAGGCCGGGGAGGACTATGAAACCGACTACGGCCTATTCACGAAACTGACCTACCTGCTGGATATCGAAAAGCGGGCCCGAGAAACAGGGTGTCTTCTCTCCTTGGAGGAGACATACGCGTTGTTCCTCTGGCCGTGGATGGAACCCATGTTCATCGACGAGGGGGCGGAGATGAGCCCGGTCCTGGGAGGCGCTTTCGCCGGCGCGAAGATGCAGGCGACCCTTCCCAAGGCGCTGAGGACCGACGTCATCCAGGTCCTGATTATCCTCGAGCATATGCTTCGGGCCTTGGTTTCCGGCCGGATGCGATGGTCCCTCCGGAAAAGGGTCCATTTTCCCCAAGCCTCTCGGTTGTGTTTCTTGATCAACCGGGGCCGGGCCCCACAGGAAGGTGAATCGTTCGAGAGCCTCTTCCGGGAGGCCTTCCCTTCCGCTCCGCTTTCCGGCCGGCGACGGCGTCGCCGCTGATGGGAGGTCTTTCGATGAAAAAACATCGAACTTTTTTTATGATTGTCGCGTTCCTCACCGGCCTGGCCGCTGCGGCTTGGGGGCAGGAGATGACCGAATACGAGGGACGAAAGCTCACCCCCCTTGCAAAGCAGCGGACGACCTTTGTCGAATCCGTGCCGGGGATCGACCTCGAGACCTATAGGCTCAGGATCGTCGGTCGTGTCGGCCGGCCTCTCGAGCTCCGGTATGACGAGGTCCTCGCCTTTCCCTTGGAATCAAGGGTCATCGACTTCCATTGCGTCGAGGGGTGGGGATACCAGGCACTCTGGACCGGGCCGAAAGTCGCCGACATCATTGCCGAAGCCCGGCCTGAAGCGAACGTAAAAACCGTCGTCTTTTACGCGGCCGGCGGGACCTATTCCAGCGCTCTCCCCCTTGATTATGTGAGATCCAAGGGCATCATTCTGGCGTCCCGGATCAACAACGTACCCCTTTCCCCAGGCCGAGGTTTCCCTTTCATGGTCGCGGCGGAAAGCAAATATGGGTACAAATGGGTCCAGTGGGTCGAGAGGATCGAGCTCTCCGAAAAAGATTATTTCGGCTATTGGGAAAAAAGAGGATATTCGAATCGTGCCGATATCCGGGAATGCCCCTAATAGCTCAAGCCGCTGCCGATGGGATGGGCGTCGCTGACCTTGACCGGGAGTTTTCCGGCCGGTTTGAGATCGCCCTTGAGCAATTTGATGAACGATTCGAAGTAGACCGCCTGGTTCCCGAACCAGCCCCTCTCCCCATAGCCGACCAGGAACGCAGGAACGTCCCCGATCTTAGCGATGAGATACGGATTCCCATAGGACATGGCGATCACCCCACCCGGCTTGGCCTGGATGACTTTCCGGATGAAGGCTAGGTCCGCGTCACGCAGGGGGGCGGGATCTCCCAGGCGGTTACGCTGAACGAACAGGGACAGGACGACGAGATCGGCGGCCGAAACAGCTTGCCGGATATTTTCATAGGCGTTTCCATTTAACTCGGGCCGGAGCGTAAAATTCTGGACGCCCGGAAAGGCCGCGGTCAATTTCGCCGCCAACGCTGACGGAGAAGGATCCATCTCGGTTTTTTGGACACTGATATTGACCATCTTCAACAGGCGCTCCGACGGCACCGGCAGCATTCCATCATTTTTAAGGAGTGTCATCGACCGATCCGCGACCTCCTGGACGACAGCGAGATGGGCGGGCGTGCCGATCAGCGCGCTTACCCGATTTTCATCGACCAAACGATCTTTATGCAAGCCCAGCCGTGCCTTCCAATACAGGAGCTTGCGCACGGACTCATCGATTCGCCCCTCGGCGATCTCGCCCGACCGGACGGCCGCCGTCAGCCTCCGGACGGTCGCCGCCGGGTCCTTCGGCTTCAAGAGGACATCGTGGCCGGCCAGGACGGCCTTCAGGGCGACGTCTTCCGGACCGAAACGCTTGATGACCTGGTCGTACCAAAGATCATCCGTGGTCAGGACGCCTTTGAATCCCAGCTTGTCGCGAAGCCATCCCGTCGCCAGTTTTTTTTCAACGCTGGCCGGAAGCTCGGAACCGTCCGTGACCGAAGGGACGGCGATATGCTCGGTCATCACAAACGTCACGCCCGCGTCAATCGCATGTTTGAAGGCTCGAAATTCCTGCGACTCGACGTCAGCGGCGGGCTTACGGATCCAGCTGAAGTCCGGCATCCGGGGCATGCGCTCGACGTCGCCGCGCCCCGGGAAGTGCTTGGCCGTCGTCAGCATGCCGTTTTCCTGATAGCCGCGCACATAAGCCCGGACCATACGGCCCATGAGGTCAAGGTCGCCGCCGAAGGTGCGGACACTCTCGGCGGGATTCTCCGGCCGCAATGAAACGTCTGCAACCGGAGAATAGGTCAGATGGATGCCCATAGCCCGCCCTTCGATCGCTCCGACCTTCGCCGCCTCGTAGGTCAGCGCTTCGGACCCGGCGGCGGACAAGGCCATGTCTCCCGGGAACTCGCTCGCCCCGGCGATCTGTTGACCGGGACCGCCCTCGAAATCCGACGATATGAGGATGGGGAGCGCAGCCTCTTTCTGGAGCCGGTTAAGCAGGCACACGACGTCGCGCGGAGTGCCGCCATATACGACGAATCCGCCGACGCCCAGGTCACGGACCAGCCGGAGCCACTGTGCGAGCCGCGGATCATCGTCCGTGATGTATCCGCCGGCGATCTCGGCGGTGATCATCTGGCCGATCTTTCGCTCTAATGTCAATCCGGACAGGATTTTATCCGCCCAATGGACCGCTTCCTCGTGCGTGGTCACTGTCCTAACCTGTCCAGCCGCGACGGCCGGCCTGATGATAAGGGCAAGTAAAAATATGCCGATGACTTTCACGGCTACGCAATCTCTCATGAAAGCCTCCTTGATTAATACCTCCTGCGCTCGGCCGAACATAACATAAATCGGGGACACAATACCAATTTCCAAACTTACTAATACGAAGGCATTAGATAGTTTGACATCTGACTTTAAGCGGCCTGAAGCCGCCCTCACTCCCCCGACCCCCGGGGAACCAGTCCCGGCGGTTCCCCCCGCCGAAAAAGCCGACGGGTCCCCCCTCCGCTCCAGGGGCTTGAGGACAGCATTCAGTGCCGTTCATATATTGGGTTCTCTTACGTTTAGTGTGGGTTGGGGGCTTGGACGGGATGACCCTCGATAGCCGTGATGGGAGGGCATGGGGGAGGGCTGCAGCGACCATGCGGAGATCAGCCTGAGACGAGCCGTCCGACGAGGGAAGCCGCAGGCCTCCGATGGCCCAAGGCTCCGAGGATGGGTTTCCTTCAGCTTATTAGATTAGCCTGGAGCCTTGGGCCTGAGGAGCCGAGAAGGATGCGCGTCTCAGGCGATTCTTAATCGGAGCCGGGAGCAAAGCCCTTCCCTATACCCTCCTCTTGACATCACGGCCATTGAGGGCCGTCACGTCCAAGCTGTTGACTCAGCCCACACCAAATGGAAGAGAACCATATATTGTAACTTCTTTTCTTGCGTTCGTATTAGATAAAAGAGAGTCAAAAAAGAGTGTTTCCCGGGGAAAAAACGGGAAATTCGGAAATTGGTATTGTGTCCCCGATTTGATAAGATAAGTTTCCAAGGAGGGAAATCAAATGGCCAAGAGATCTTTGTTCATCGTTCTCATCCTCGCCTTGTCGGCCTCGATCGGCTTGGAGGCCGAAAACCGGCCCCTGCCCCGCGTCCTATCGATCCGCGAAAGGGCGGACTTCGTCCTCCGGACGACGCAAAAGCGGCTCGACCAACTTCTCCCCGCCATGATGCGGGAATCCGGCTTCGACATGTGGATCATCGCCTGCAACGAGGACAACCTCGATCCCGTCTTCGAAACCATGATGCCCTATGAGAACTGGTGCCCCATCACCCAAATCCTCGTCCTCTATGACCGTGGACCCGAGAAGGGTGTCGAGCGCCTCAACGTTTCCCGGACGGACACCCAGGGCCTCTTTCAGAACGTTTGGGACGCCGCTGCCTGGGATTCTCAAAAGAAGGAAAGCCAATGGGACGGCCTCGGCAGGATCGTCCGGGAGCGGGATCCGAAAAGGATCGGCGTCAATGAGGGGGAGATCCAGTGGGCGGCAGGCGGGCTGACCGTCGTCCTTAAGAAAAGGCTTGCGACCGCCATCGGACCGAAATATGCGTCGCGTCTGGCCTCGGCCGAGGCGCTGGCGACCCTATGGCTCGAGACGCTCCTCGACGAAGAGCTGGAGATCATGGAGCAGGCCGCGCAACTGTCCCGCGCCATCATCGCCGAGACGTTCTCGAACGAGGTCATCACTCCAGGGCATACGACGACCGACGACCTCCGTTATCATTACTGGCAGCGCGTCGCGGACCTGGGACTCAAGGTTTCCTTTAGCCCCTTCTTCTCAATCCGCGGTCGGGACCCGAGGGAAGTTGAGAAGTTCGGGAAAGGCGACAAAGTCGTCCGGCCCGGCGATCTCGTCCACTGCGACGTCGGCTTGAAATACATGCGCTACAATAGTGACCACCAGGAGATGGCCTACATTTTGAAGCTTGGGGAAACGGACGTCCCGGAGACGTTTAGAAAGATGATGGCCGATGCGAATAAACTCCAAGACATCTTCCGCGGCGGGTTCAAGACCGGGCTGACCGGGAACGAGATCCTTGGCAACGTGCTCCGGAAAGCCGGCGAGGCCGGGATCCCCAAGCCCCGCGTCTACTCGCACTCCCTGGGGTATTTTCTCCACGAGCCGGGTCCCTTGATCGGCCTGCCTTGGGAGCAAGTGAAGAACGAGGGCCGGGGCGACGTGAAGCTCGTACTGAACAGCTGTTTTACGGCGGAGATGAGTGTCACGGCCTCGGTGCCCGAATGGGGGGGTCTGGAATTCCGGCTGCCCCTGGAACAGGATGTCGCCTTCACCGCCGTCGGGACCCATTTCCTGGACGGCCGGCAGGAGCGCTTCCACCTGGTCCGATAAAAGGAGAGAACCCATGAAAACGATCGCCATCATCGGCTCCGGGATCGGCGGGCTTACGGCAGGCAACCTGCTGGCGGGCAAGGGTCATCACGTTACGATCTTCGAATCCCATACGTCGCCCGGCGGCTATACAGCCGGGTTCCGACGGAAGGGGTTTTATTTCGAGAGCGGCACTCTGGCCTTCGAAAGCTCGGGGGTCTTTCTCAAGACGATGGAAGACTTGGATCTTAAGGACAGCGTCCACCTGGTCAAAGCCCAGAACCGTATGGTCTCGCCTTATTACGATTTTCGGTTCGAAAGCTGCCAAGGCTTCAGGGAGGCGCTCGCCGCCGCTTTCCCGTCGGAGAAGACCGCCGTCAACGCTTGCTTTGCTGAGATCTCCGCCGTCTCGGAGGCTAT
>CAZSMW010000142.1:0-13795 GCA_964607985.1 uncultured Eubacteriales bacterium | reverse complement strand
GATGAGCGAAGCCGCGGGACGGTTGAGCCAGGCATTGATCCGAAGGTATCCCCGGGAGAAGACGTCCTCCGGTTTCCGGGTCGACTTCGGATCGTCGAACCTAGCGGCGGATTCTCGGATAGATTTCCCGTCGGGCATATTCATAATCCTCAAGGGTATCGATTTCAGCCCAGGGCCGGCCCCGGGTGAAAGACAGCCCGAACGCACGACTATCGTCCCCGCCGGCCTCCAGGATCCTCTCGAAGCCCTTCTCAAAATAATGATGGAACTCGCCGTTTCGCTCAAGTTCGGCATAGATCCGGACGAGGTCGGAGACGAGATTCCGGCTGATTTTATAAATGCCGATGGCCTCGCCCTGGCATTGCCACGGTTCGAGTTCCTTGCTGATCTTTAGGAGACGGCCGTTCCGGGCGACGACCTTGACCTCCTCCGCGTCGAGCGGGATATCGGCGTCAACCGCGACGCCGTTCGGGTCGGGGCTGGATAGAAGATCGAGCAGGATCGAGCCTTCGAAAAGGACGTCGCCGTTAACGAGAATGAAATCGTCGTCCATGTCACGGAGGGCGAGACGGAGGGACGCAGCCGTGTTTGTGGAGGCATAGTTTTCGTTGACGACACACGAGATCCGGTTGCCGTCCCTCTCCCGGGCCAAACGCTCGACCAGCGCCCGCTCGTAGCCGGTCACGAGCACGACGTCATGGATCCCCGCCGCTTCCAGGTTGTCGAGGCAGAGATCGAGGATCGTCCGCTCCCCGAACCTTAACAAGCATTTCGGCCGGTCATCTGTCAGCGGGCGAAGCCGACTGCCGTTACCGGCGCAAAGGACGATCGCTTTCATTTTTCAGACATATATCCTGGCCTATTCACGAGTCGAGGCGGCTGCAGATGCGAGGCGTGGAGGGTGAAGCTGTACTCCTGGTACTGCGAACCCTTCGCAACAAAGCAGATGCGGCCGGATCGGCTCGCCCGGAGGGTAAAAATGCCCTTTTTTTTAAACAACTCATCGGCATTTTTATGAATAGGTCAGGATATCAAAAGCCGCGCGACAAAGTCAAGAAAAGGAGCGTCTTGTCATCAAGTCAGAGCAGGCTGCCGGAGAATTCCAGCTCCAAAAGCGTTATTTTTTAGCCTGCTTCCAAGCTTCGATAAACTTGATGGCGCGTTCCACCTGCCCCTGGACATCCTTTTCGCCTCTCTCCTTTGTGGCCTGCTTCGGGTCGCTCAGGCACCAGACTCCGTTGGAGGAAAGTTCGTGGCTGGCTCCCCCTTTCTTCGTCTCAACCGGAGCGGCAAAAAGAGACGTCCAAAGTTCCAGGAGCTCCGGGCTTTTCTTTGAGAGGGCCAAAATCTCCTGCATTCTCGGCGTAAAATGAATTTCGGGTTTTTCAGCCCGCTCCATCCTGACCAGCGCCGGCTTTAGGTAGAGCATGTCCGATGTCTCTTCGATTCCGGCATGCCAGTCAAAAAACTCCTCTTCCTCCACCTGGATGGACCCGCCGTATCCGATGGCCGCGGCCATGGCCTCGGTTTCCTGGTTGATTCTGTGGATGATTTTTTGCTGGACGATGTTGTTTCCGCCGTGGGTATTAAAGAACATCAAGCGGCGGAAGCCGTATTTCAGCAGCATTTGCGCGCTCTCGAAGAGGACCTGGACCATGGTATCCGGCTTGATGCTGAGTGTCCCCGGAAATCCGGAATGGTATTCGCTGTAGCCGACGAGAAGGATCGGGGCGACCACAACGCCGGTCCGGGCTGAAATCTTCTCCAGAGCCCCCATGGCTAGGTAATAGTCCGTTCCCAGGGGAAGATGGGGACCGTGCTGCTCCGTGGATCCAAGAGGAATGATGACCATGTCGGATGACTTGAGATATTCCCTGACATCCGGCCAGGTCATCTCCTGAAGGAAGAGAGCTTTTCCTTCCTGAGCGGACGAGAAGGCCGCGATGAAAAGGAAAATTGCCGGAAAGAGCCATAAGTTTCGAGTTTTTTTAAGAACTGCAGTAGCTTTCATGAATGACCTCCTTATATCTCCCTACTGTACCCGGCGCTCGGCGGCCTCGACCGTGTTCAAGAGGAGCATGGTCACGGTCATGGGACCGACGCCGCCGGGGACGGGAGTGATGGCCTCGGCCTTCGCGAGCATGCCTTCGAAGTCGCAGTCGCCGGCCAGGCGGAAGCCCTTAGGCGAGGCGGGGTCGGGGACGCGGTTGACGCCGACGTCGATGACGACGCAACCTTCGCGGATCATATCGGCCGTGATGACCCGGGGGGCCCCCATGGCCGCGACCAGGATATCGGCCTGCTTCGTGAAGTTAGGCAGGTCCTTCGTGCCGGTGTGGCAGATGGTGACCGTGGCGTTGGCGCCTTTCTTCTTCTGGACGAGAAGGGCGGCCAAGGGCTTGCCGACGAGGTTGCTCCGGCCGCAGATGACGACGTGCTTCCCCTCGGGGCTGTAACCGCTTCGAGTCAACATCTGGACGACCCCGTAGGGCGTGCATGGGATGGCGCAGGGTTCGCCCCGGAGAAGCTTGCCGACGTTGATCGGGTGGAAGCCGTCGACGTCCTTCTCGACCGAGATGAAGCTGATGACCTTGTCGGGGTTGACCCATTTCGGAAGCGGCAACTGGACGAGGATGCCGTTAAATTTCGGATCGCGGTTGAGGCGGTCCACCGTTGCCAGGACCTCTTCCTCCGTACTCGTCGGGAGGAGGCGAATCGTCTCCTCGAACATCCCGATCTCCTCGGCGCCCTTGGCCTTGGCCGTGACGTAGGAGATCGACGCCGGATCCTCCCCGACCAGGACGACGCCGAGCCCGGGGGTGATGCCGCGGGCCTTGAGGCAGTCGACACGTTCCTTGAGTTCGACGCGGATCTGGGCGGATATTTCCTTGCCGTAGATGATTTTCGCGGGCATCAATGTCTCCTTTATCACTCCCAACGGGGCCGGTCCGGAGCATCCGCCACGGAATAGGCCGTAAGAAAGGCGAGCTTGATCACTTCAGCCATCTTCTTCGCGTTGATCTTGTCCGCCGTGTCCCCGGGCTGATGGGTATCGGCCTGGCCGCCCGTAAAGAAAAAGACCGACGGGACCCCGGCAAGAGCAAAGAAATAATGGTCGCTGTTGCCCAACATCGGAAACGACGGCAGCGGAACGACATCGAGGTCCAAATAGCCGGCGCTCAAGCCCGTGATGGTGTCCGCGAAAGAGGGCGAGGGGAGCGAAATATAGGCCATGAGAAGCCTCGCCGGGTCGTTCGTGATCTTGTCCGTCACCCCAGGACCCAAACGCAATTCCTCGGCCGCCGCCCGGACCTCCTTCGGTGATGTATCGTGGCTGATCATATCGAGGTCGATGCAGGCAACGACCTTGTCCAGCGGGACCGGCTGGAACTTGATGAAAGCAAGGCTCCCCAGGAGTCCTTTCTCCTCGCCCGTCCAGTGGGCGAAAATGACGGAGCGGCGGGGCTTGACGGGGTTGAGGGCGAAAGCCCGGGCAGCCTGCAGGACCCCAACGGACCCCGAACCGTTGTCGTCGGCGCCGTGGAAAACATAGCCGTCCGCGGTCATCCCGACATGGTCCAGGTGCCCGCCGATGACGACGTATTCCTTCTTGAGCTCGGGGTCCGACCCCTCGACGATGCCGAGGACATTAGCGCTGGACATCGCTTTGTGAGCTACGTCGACCTCGATCGACATCGTCAGCCCCGAGAAAGCGAAAGATGCCGGCCGCAATCCGGCATCGATCAGCCGCTTCGTGTCGCCGAATGACCTTCCGGCCGCCCCGAACAGGGCATCCGCAATTCGCGGGGAGGCCCAGAACGTGGGCGTCATGGGGTCGGCCGCCGTGAGAGCAGGCGAAAAGACCCTGTTGCTCGCGGACGGGATCCTCGCGTCTCGGCGGTAGCCTTCAGAGCCGTCGCCCTCTTCCCATGCGTCGTCGGCGACGACAAGCGCAAGCGCCCCTTTGCGGGCCAGGAGCCTGGCGAGATTTTCGACCGGCGTCCGCCGACCCGCGAAACGGGCCCAATTCCGGGGATTGGTAAAGACCGTGTCCCCGCTTTCGCCCCGCGGCTTGCCCGCAGCGACGAGGACGATCCGGTCGCGGACGTCGATCCCGGCGAAATCATCGTAGCCCAAGTCCGGGGCCGAGATCCCATAACCGGCGAAAACGACACCGCCTTTGAAGCTCCCGCATTCATTCGCGCCCATCCCGCAGGAGAAATCTCCGCCCATGACGAACGTCCTGGTCAGGTTCGGGGATTGGACCGCCATGCATGTCCCCGGGCCATAGGTCTTGACGATCATGGGGATGCTCTGCTCGTAGGACCGCGCTCCCGGCCCCGCGGCATCGCCCAGGGGCGCCACGCCCCAGGATTTATAAAGGCTCCGGATGTAGCGGCGGGCAATCGTTTGGCCTTTGCTCGGGGTGTCCCGCCCCTCGAGCTCATCCGCGGCGATAAATTCCAGGAAGCTCGCGGAGTCGACCGAATTGATGCTGTCGAAACCCGGCCTCATTTTATCGGGGACGGGCCGCCGCTCTTCTTTAGACGCCGTAATGCCGAAGAGAACGAGAACTAGAAAGAGAAGAAGCATCGGTTTGAGTTTGAGGCCGGCACGCATGATAACCTCCGTGTCCGCTGTTTTTATCCAGATTATAATAAAACGACTTTCAATTAGAGTATATAATATGGGGAGTTTCTTTTTGATATGAGGAGCCGAACGCGAAAGGAATCCGTTTTCATGTTCAAACCCTCCCTCAAAGCCCTATTGTCTTTTTCCCTGATTTTCGTCCTTGTTTTTGTCATGACGACGCCGTCGTCCGCGTCCGTCACCGGAAAAAAAGAGACGAAGAAAAACGCGGATCGGCAAACCGGGGGAAAGGATCAGAAGCCCGTTCCGGTCAAGGAAAAAGTCGAGATCACGGTGACGGCGCCACGCGTCGAGATCCTGCTCAAGCAGAACCCGGCCGCCACCACAGTCGTTAAGACCCAGATCCTGCAGACCATGCCGAGGTCCATCGCCATCGATGAAGCCATGAAGCTCGTGCCGGGCGTCAAAGTGGACAACCAGGCCGGCGGCGAGCGTGTCCATCTCTCGATCCGCGGCCAGGGCATCCTGACCGAGCGCGGCACGCGCGGCATCAAGACGCTGGTGGACGGCGTTCCGCTCAACGACCCGTCGGGATTCGTCTCGGATTTCTTCGACATCGACTGGGCAACCGTCAGCCGCATCGAGGTCCTGCGCGGGCCGGCCGCTGCTTTCTACGGCAGCGGCTCGTCGGGCGGAATCCTGAACATCCTGACCCGCGACGGCGGCCCCGACCCGATCTCGGGCACCGGCTTCCTCACGGGCGGATCCTACGGCTTCTTAAAGGGACTGGCCGAGGCGGGCGGAACGACCGGTTCGATGAACTATCGACTGTCCGGATCGGGCTTGTCCGGCCAAGGCTACCGCGACCACACGAAGTACCGGGCGGATAATTTCTATGGCAAATTCAAGTTCAACGTGTCGCCCGCCCTCAAGCTTACGGCGATCCTCGGCTGGACGGACTTCTTCAATGAGAATGCCGAGGGTCTCAACATCGCCTGGTTCCGTGCCAATCCCGGCAAGGAGCGGAGGTTGGCCAATCCCGACGCTTACAAGTACAACGAGTATCAGAAAACGAGCCGTTTTTCGATCGGCATCGTGGGAACGGCCGATCTCGGCGGGAACACGGACCTCGCCTTCAACGCTTATTTCCGCAAGACGAAATATAAAGAGTCCGTTCCCTCCTCGCTCATCCATCGCGGGTACGACCTGCCCGGGTTATCGCTCCAAGTCAATCATCACTTCGGCGAGGGCCGGCTCAAGAACCATTTGAGCATCGGAGCCGACCTCGGCCGGCAGAATATCGACGAATATAAAAGGCCCAACCTCGGGAACGCCGTCGAAGGGCCTGACAAGATCTCGGACCAGGCCTATTCCCAAAGCGGAGCGGGTGTCTTCGTCCTGGACCGCATCGAACTTGGCCAACGGTGGGGCGTGTCCTTGAGCCTTCGTTATGACAAGGTCACCAATAAGCTCGACGACATCCTGAAAGCCGGCGGCCTCGATTTCTCGGGCGACAGGTCGTTTAATAAAGCGACGGGCAGGATCGGCCTGACCTATAATCCTATTTCAAGCTTCGGCCTTTACGCCAGTTGGGGCACCGGATTCTTGCCGCCCGGGACCGAAGAGCTGGTCAACAACCCTTATGCGTTCAGCGGATTCAACATGAATCTCGTGCCGGCCACATCACGCGGCGAGGAGATCGGCGCCCGCGGTTCGATCGGCGACTCCTTCGTCTACGACCTCGCTATTTTCTATCTTGCGACGAACGACGATTTCGGCCGGTATCGCGTCACTTGGCGGCCGCTCGAGACGTTCTACGGCAATGTCGGCAAGAGCAATCGCTACGGATTGGAAACCTATCTCGCCTGGTATCCCGTTGAGCCCTTGGCCTTGAGGCTGGCTTACACCTATTCCCGCTTCAAGTATGACAGGATCGAGACGTTCGAAGCCGGAACCGTGTACAAGGGAACCTGGCTTCCCAATTCGCCCAAACATCAGGCGTATCTCGATGCCGAATACAAGTTCACGCCTCGGATTTACGCGGGGGCGTCCTTGGAGGTCATGAGCCGATGGTTCATCGACGGAACGAATAAATCGTCGGTGGACGGCTATCAGCTCCTCCATGTCCGGCTTGGCTATAAGTTCGGGATCGGGGACATGCCATGGGAACTCATTCTCTCCGGCCGCAACATTTTCGGCAAGGAATACATCGCCTTCACCGAGCCCGACCCCGACGGCAATTCCTACCAGCCCGCGCCTACGGCGGAGTGGTCCATCGGCCTCCGGCTGGGGCTGGGCGGGAAAAACTGATTTCCGTTCATTCCCACTTGAACGTTTTCGCGGAGATCAGAACGCCGGCGATGAAAATTATGGCCAGGAAAGCGACTTCCCCTAAATGCTTCCCCCAGCTTTCACCCTGCCACAGGCCCCGCAGCAGGTCGACGACCGGGGTGAGCGGCAGAAAGCGGCTGAAGGAGCGGACGGCCGGGGTCGAGGCCCAGGACCCGCAATTTGCCGGCATCGGGCCGGCGCAATCCCTCGATGCACTCGACGCTCGTGGTCTTACCCGCGCCGTTCGGGCCGACTAGCCCGAAGATCTCACCTTTATAGACTTCGAGGGATATGGTCTCGACGGCTATAACCGACCCATAGGTTTTGCGCAGGTTCTCGACTTCGATGACGGTTTGGCGAGGCATTGTGACGGACGTCGCTAATACGGGTTATTATCGCATTAATTGGGGACACAATACCAATTTCCGAATTATACAGGAAGCATGTTGTTCCTTGTGATTAAATCAATAGGGCCAAATTCTTACTGGGCGGCTCCAGGCCGCTCGCACGTCCCTCGCCAGAGTAAAGAACCTCAATTCGGAAATTGGTATTGTGTCCCCAATTGAGTATAATTATGGCCCTGTAAAGGAGGATATCAAACCATGTGGACTCGTCATCATTCGATCCGGACAATCGTCATCGCGTTATTAATCCTGACCGTCGGTGCGGCGCCCACGCTCAGGGCCCAGGCCGCGCAAGCCCAGGACAAGGACTACACGGCCAAGATACTAGAATACACGACCGAAAAATTCTTCCTGACCGAGCTCGTCGACCACCTGCCGGCTTCCGCAACGGTCCCGACGCCGCTCGCAGTCCTCGGCCATATCGCCGGAGCGCCCGACGTCCTCGACCATTCGGCGGACATCTACAAATACATGCGTGCCCTCGACGCCGCGAGCCCTCGGGTTGAAGCCTTCTCCATCGGCCCCACCGACGAAGGCCGGGAGATGATCGGTGTCGCCGTTTCCTCCGAGGAGAATATGGCGCGCCTGGCGCGACTTAAAGAGATCATGTCCCGCCTAGCCGACCCCCGGGGCCTCGCCGACGCGGACGTCGACAAACTCCTGGCCGAAGGCATCCCCGTCTATTGGATCACGGGCGGCCTGCACTCCCAGGAGTGCGGCTCCCCGGAAATGATGATGGAACTGGCCTACCGGCTCGCGGTCGAGGACTCAGACGCCTGCCGCGCCATCCGCAAGAACGTGGTCGTCCTCATGACGCCCATCCTCGAAGTGGACGGCTGGGACCGGGCCGTCGATGCGTATCTCTACAAGAAGGACAATAAGGATAAGAAGACCATCCCTCTTGTCTACTGGGGAAAATACGTTTCCCACGACAACAACCGCGATGCCATCGGCCAAGGGCTCCAGCTCACCGAGAACCTCCTCAAGGCCTATTTTGCCTGGCACCCGGTCGTCATGCACGACCTCCACGAGTCCATCCCTTATCTATACACTTCAACAGGCACAGGGCCTTATAACGCCTGGCTCGATCCCATCACCGTAAACGAATGGGAGGAGATGGCCGCCCACGAGGTCGCCGAGATGACCAGGCGCGGCGTCCCCGGGGTCTGGACCCACGGCTTCTTCGACGGCTGGTCGGCGGGCTACGGCTTCTACGTCGCCCTCTTTCACAACTCCACGGGGCGGTTCTACGAGACTTTCGGCGGGACCGGGGCCGACACGATGGTCCGGTCTGTAACCGGCGAGTCCAAGCGGGCCTGGTACCGGCCCGACCCTCCCCTGGCGGCCGTGAAGTGGTCCTTCCGGAACAACATCAACTACCAGCAGAGCGCCCTGCTCCTGACCTTCCGGAACGTGGCGGAAAACAAGGAAAGGTTCCTCCGCAACTTTTACCTGAAATCCAAGCGGTCCGTGGCCAAGGCGACGATCGAAGGGCCTGCCGCCTACATCATCCCTTCGGATACGAAGCGGCCTCTGAGCGCCGCGCGGCTCGTCAACCTCCTCCGGAAGAACGGCGTCGAGGTCCACGCCGCCGCCGCAGAGGTCAAGATCGAAAAGGACAAGTACCCCGCCGGCAGTTACATTATCCGCATGGACCAGCCTTACAGCCGCTGCGCGGACATGCTTCTCGACATCCAGTATTATAACCCCAAGGACCCTCAGCCGTATGACGACACGGGTTGGACCTTGGGCCCGTTGTTCAACGTCCGGACGGTGCGCATCACGGACACGAAGGTCCTCGACGTCAAGATGACGCTCCTCGCCAAGGACGCCGCGGTCGAAGGGAAGATCGTCAACGTCAAGAAGGGCAAAACCGCCGCGTTCGCGGTCCATCATACGGCTGAACCCGAGCTTATGACCTTCCGCTACAGGCTCAAGGACATCAAGATGCTCGCCGCCGAGGACTCGTTCGCCCAGGGCGATGTCAAGTTCAATGCCGGCGCGTTCATCATCCCCCGCGAAGGGAATCCGGCCGACCTTGAAGAGTCGCTCGGCAAGGCCTGTCGTGACCTCGGGCTCACCGCCTACGGGCTCACGGCGCTTCCCACCTCCAAGACCCACGACCTCGACGCACCGCGGATCGCCATCCTCCACAGCTGGGTGAATACGCAAGACGAGGGCTGGTTCCGCCTGGCCTTCGACCGGCTGGGGATCCCCTACGCCTACATCTCCCTCCAGGACGTCCGGGACGACGCGGATCTCCGCGCGAAATATGACGTCATCGTCTTCCCGCCCTCAGGCTTTATCGGCAAGGCCCCGAGGCTGGTCAACGGCATCGGCGGCAAGGAACCCATCCCCTGGAAGAAATCCGAAAAATATCCCAACCTCGGCGGGCCCGACTCGCGCGATGACATCCGCGGCGGGCTGGAGCTTGCGGGGATCGTCCACCTCAAGTCGTTCATCGAGCAGGGCGGGCTCTTTGTCCCCATCACCAGTATGGCCGAGATTCCCGTGAGCTACGGCATCGTGGAGAGCGTCGCCGTGGCCAATCCGCCGAACCTCCGGGTGTCCGGGTCGGTCCTGAGTGCCAACATCTCGGACCTCTTGAGTCCCATCGGATACGGCTACGACCGGAATATGGGCGTCTATTTCAGCGGCGGCCCGGTGCTCGAGGCGGGCATGAAGGCCGTGACCGGGGCCGAGATCGAGGACTTGTTCGGCGGCGGCTCTAAGGATCGGCCCTCGGGCCGGGGAAGCGTCAAGGATCCCGACGTCATCCAGGGCCGGATCCAGAAAGTGGACAAAGTCCAGGGCGCCGGAGCGGGCATCCCGGCCGAGTACAGGGACCTCATCGATCTCTACATGCCGGCCGACCTGAAAACGGTCCGGGTTGTGATGCGCTTCGATACGGCCGACAAGCTCCTCGTCTCGGGGCTCTTGGAAGGCGGCGAAGCTCTGGCGGCCAAGCCCGCAATCGTGGACGTCCCCGTCGGCAAGGGTCACGTCGTCTTCTTCGCCATCAACCCGATGTGGCGCCAGCAGACAATCGGCAGCTTCTTCCTGCTCTTCAACGCGGTGTTGAATTACCGGAACTTAAACGCCGGGAGACCGACGCCCGTTCCCTCAGCAAATTGAGGTTGTGGTTTTGGTTATTCAGGAGGTTATCATGACTTTGAAAGAAGGTCCTTCAACACGCTGTGTTCATACCGGGCGGTCCATTGATCCGTCCACGCACACGATGAACGTGCCGATCATGGAAAACGCCGCCTTCGCTTATGAGAGTTTAGAATCATGGCAGGAAGTGGCCTTAGGCAAAAAGTTCGGGGACATCTACAGCCGGAATTCCAACCCGACCGTGCGCGCTTTCAATAAGAAAATGGCCGCGCTGGAAGGCGCGGAAGAAGCCACGGACTTCTCAACCGGAATGGCTGCCATCAATACGGCGCTCTTTGCCTTGCTCAGCCCTGGACAGCGGGCCGTCACCATTAAGGATGCCTACGGCGCGACATATTTGCATTTTAAAGAGATCCTGCCGCGCTTTGGAATCCATTGTGATCTATGTGAGACAAATGATGAAAAGGCCATCCTGGCCGCCATCGCTAAAGGCTGCGATATTCTTTATTTGGAAACTCCCACCAATCCTTTGTTGAAAGTGGTCGATCTCAAGAAGCTGTTTGCGGCAGCTCACAAGGTTGGCGCCATAACCATGATTGATAACACGTTCGCGACGCCTATCAATCAGCATCCTATCTCGTTAGGAGCAGACCTCGTCATCCACAGCGCTACGAAGTTCATCGGGGGACATAATGACCTCCTGGCCGGAGTTGTTTGCGGAAAGTCCGAGCTGGTGAAAAAGATCTATCGCTACCGGGAGCTGACCGGTCCTTCCCTGGATCCTCACCGTGCGGCTTTGCTCCTTCGCAGCTTGAAAACTCTGGCTTTACGCGTCGAGCGACAAAATAATAATGCTCTGACGATGGCCCGGTTTTTGGAAAAACACCCGAAAGTCCTCAACGTCAACTACCCCGGCTTGGAAAGTCATCCGATGCACAAAGTTGCTAAGAAACAAATGCCCGGAGGGTATGGCGGCGTGCTCAGTTTTGAGATTGTCGGCGGATTGAAGGCTGTCGCCCGGGTCTTGCCTCGATTGAAATACGCCTATATGGCTGCTAACCTCGGTCAAGTTGATACGGTTGTGGGTCCTCCTTCTGTAACAAGCCATGTGGAGTGCACGGAAGAGGAGCGCCAGGCCGCCGGAATCCCCGAAGGCTTGATCCGCTATTCCGTGGGAATCGAAGATATAGAAGACCTTGTGACCGACATGGACAATGCCCTTTAAATAGGGGACACAATACCAATTTCCGAATTTCAGAAATCTCCCCTGGAATTTATGTAAAGAATCTTAATTCGGAAACTGGTATCGTGTCCCCAATAAAGAAAACGGCGGCCCCGGACGTATGTAAAAGTGAAGGACGGCCGAATGACCGACAGCGAACTTGTCCGCGAATGCCTCGGGGGGAAGATGGAATCCTACCGGGAGCTCATGGATCGATATCGAGGCCATGCCATGACCATCGCCGTCAACATCCTGGCCAATCGAGAGGATGCTGAGGACGCGTGCCAGGAGGCGTTTTTAAAGGCCTACCGGAACCTCGGCAGGTTCGACGCGAACCGGAGCTATAAGAACTGGTTCTACGCCTTGCTCTCGAACCACTGCCTGGACCTGATCAGGAAAAGGAAGCGCTTCAAGGGCTTCCTCGGCCGCTTCAAATATGAGCACCCGGTTGTGGTCGTCGCGCCGCGGATTCCTTCCGCGTCCTTCGAAGAACTGGATTTCCGGTACCTCCGCCCGCTGACGCCGAAGGAACGGACGGCCTTATTCCTCTGGTCCCAGGAAGGATATTCGTCCGCCGAGATCGCCGCCGTCCTGGGGTGCTCGCGGAATACGGCCGGTGTTCATCTGTATAGGGCCCGAGTGAAGCTCAGGACGCTGCTCAAGGAGGAGAAAAATGCCGGACTATAAGTCGCGCGTTGAGGAATACGGGGACGATTTCGCCACCATGGACGAAGCCCGGAGAGCAACAATCTCCAAGGAACGGCTTGGGGACGTGAAAGATTTTTGGCCGGGGTTCGCGGCCGCGGTCGGCCAAAAGGGATCGACGAAGCACGTCCGGATCGGGGGCCGGCCTACCCTTCAATGGGCACTGGGCGCGGCCGGACTGGTGGTCGTCATCGGGGTCAGCATGCTCGTCCCGAAACTCTTCCGCCGCGGCGCCCCGCCCGCCGCACCCGAGAAAACGGCCGTCATTTTCCGGATAGACTCCGTCAAGATCGACGATGAGCCTGCGCAGGCTTTTATCTTTCAAACCCAAGACCAGGGCAGCACCTTCGTCTGGGTCGAAAAACAGCTATAAGGAGTCAACCATGAGAACCAAGAGCCTTTGGACGCTCCTGGGCTTCCTGATCGGGCTGTCCGCCCTGCCCCTGAGGGCCGTGGACCGCCTCGAGATGAAGCTCAGGGTCTTCGAGGGCGCCCGCCAGGGCGCTCTTTCGGCCCCGGATTTCGTCACCACGTCCTACATCCGGCCGACCGTCACGGCAAGCCTGGAGATGCCGGCCAGCTCGGGCCCGGACAAGGAAAAAGAGCAGATCATGAGGGTCTTCAATCTCCAGGACGCGAGCCTCCTGACCGAGACGGACCTCGTCATAGGAGAGGGCGGGCAATCGCCGGATACCTTCCGTCACTTTTTCCGCCTGAACGGGAACGCGTTCCAGATCGTCGTGCTCCTCAAGGAGTGGAATAACCCGGGCCGATTCCTGGTCCTCCTCAATGAGATGGAAGCAGACAAGCCCAAGAACGTCTTGACGACCGAGATGCTCCTCGCCGGCGGTCACAGGGCGGTCTTCGGCTTCGAGGACCGCAGTGGAAAGCCGTACTTCTGCTCTTTCCATATCACCGGGCCGCCTGACAAGATCCTTCCTCCACCGCCGCCTCCTCCCCCGCCGCCTCCTCCGTCCCCGGAACTCCAGAAGGCCATAGGGGAATTCGAGTCCGGCGCCGTCAAGGCCTGGGGCCAAGTCAATCCCCCGCGCCTCATTAAATCGGTCGCTCCCGTCTATCCTGAGGAGGCCAGGAAGGAGCAGATCAGCGGCATCGTTGTCCTCAACGCAAGGATCGACACGCAGGGCAACGTCAGCCAGGTGATGGTCCTCAAAAGCGGGAACGAGAAGCTCAACGAGGCCGCCATCGCCGCCGTCAAACAGTGGAAGTACGAGCCCTTCATCCTGGCCGGCCGGGCGAAGGAGGTCATTTTCACGGTCACCGTGAAATTCACCTTAAAGTAGACGAGCCCGACTTCCGAGGGGACACGGACATTTTCAGGGCCGTGTCCCCTCTTCATTTAATTGGGGACACCATACGCGTGTCCGAATTAAAAATCGGGCCGGTTTTTCCCCTGGAAAACTTGGTA